>JAYTZZ010000158.1:0-8944 GCA_043741595.1 Hyphomicrobiales bacterium
GCCGGAGATCGTTCTGGCCGTCGGGTCGCTCGCGCTTCTCATGATCGGCGTGTTTGCCGGCGAACGCTCGACGTCGCTCGTGACGTCTCTTTCCATTGGCCTCATCATTCTGGCGGGCATAGCGCTGATGCTGGTGCCGGCCGACGGCGTTTCGTTCAACGGCGCCTTCGTCATCGATCCGTTCGCGCGCCTTCTGAAGCTGCTCGTGTTGATCGGCTCCGGCGTCGCCATCGTCATTTCGGTCGGCTACTTGCGCGCCGAGAAGTTCGATCGCTTCGAGTATCCTGTGCTGATCGTGATGGCGACGCTCGGCATGCTGCTGATGATTTCTGCCAACGATCTGATCGCTCTCTATCTCGGCCTCGAGATGCAGTCGCTGGCGCTCTACGTGGTCGCCGCTATCAATCGGGATTCGGTCAAATCGACGGAGGCGGGTCTCAAATACTTCGTCCTCGGCGCCCTGTCGTCGGGCATGCTGCTCTACGGCGCGTCGCTCATCTATGGCTTCACTGGGCAGACGACCTTCGGCGGCATCGCTGAAGTGCTAGCCGGGGGCACGGCGTCAATCGGCCTCGTCTTTGGGCTGGTATTTCTGATTGCGGGCCTTGCCTTCAAGGTCTCGGCCGTGCCGTTCCACATGTGGACGCCTGACGTCTACGAGGGCGCACCGACGCCGGTGACGGCGTTCTTTGCGGCCGCGCCGAAGGTCGCCGCGATGGCGCTCTTCATCCGCGTCATGGTCGGCCCGTTTGCCTCGGTCGCTCACGATTGGCAGCAGATCATCACCTTCATCTCCATCGCTTCGATGGTCCTCGGCGCCTTTGCTGCGATCGGTCAGCGCAACATCAAGCGACTAATGGCTTATTCTTCGATCGGCCACATGGGCTACGCGCTGGTCGGTCTTGCCGCCGGCGGACAGGCGGGCGTACAGGGCGTGGTCATCTACATGCTCATCTACATGGCGATGACGCTCGGAACCTTCGCCTGCATCCTTGCGATGCGCCGCGGCACCGGCATGGTCGAGGACATCAGCGACCTCGCCGGCTTGTCGCGAACCAATCCCGTGATGGCGTTCTTTCTGGCGATGCTTCTGTTTTCTCTCGCCGGTATCCCGCCACTCGCCGGCTTCTTCGCCAAGTTTTATGTGTTCCTCGCGGCGATCCAGTCCGGCCTTTACGTGCTTGCAGTGATCGGCGTGGTCGCCAGCGTCGTTGGCGCCTACTACTATCTCCGCATCATCAAGATCATGTATTTCGACGAGCCGGCGGGCGAGTTCGTGCCGATGGCGTTGGAGCTTCGCGTCGTCCTCGGGATCAGCGGCGCGTTCGTTCTCCTCTTCGTCTTCATTGCAGGCCAGATCGGCAGCATTGCCGACGTCGCCGCCAAGACCTTCTTCTAGCGGCATGGCCTTCGCCCTTGGGTCGAAGGCTCAGGCAGCCGGCTACCGGCTGGTCGTCCACGATACGATCGCTTCCACCAATCAGGACGCCCTGCAGCGGGCAATGGCCGGCGATATCGGGCGCCTCTGGGTGGTGAGCACTCACCAGTCGGCTGGCCGTGGCCGGCGTGGCCGTTTATGGGAGACTCCCGCCGGCAATTTGGCTGCGAGCCTGCTTCTGATGGTGGAGGAGGGGGCAGCGGTTGGCGCGACCCTTGGTTTCGTCGCGGGGCTCGCGCTCGATGAAGCGCTCCGGCGCGTGGCTCCGTCGCTCGACGTGGCCATGGTACTCGATGCGGTGGAAAAGGCCGGAGAGGGCGGTCGCGACCGCCTCAGGCTGAAATGGCCGAACGACGTCCTCCTCGACGGCGCGAAGCTCGCCGGTATCCTGCTTGAAGCGCAAGCCATGAGCGGTGGCCGGATGGCGATTGTCATTGGCATCGGCGTCAATGTGACGGCGGCGCCGAACGGCTTGCCATATCCTGCGACGGCGCTCGCCGAGCTTGGCGTGGCGGTTGACGCGGTGGGGTTATTCGGCGCCCTGTCGGAGGCTTGGGTCGGTGTCGCGCGAATCTGGGATGGCGGACGCGGCTTCCGCAAGATTCGCGACATATGGCTCGACCGGGCGACCGGCATCGGTCAGCCAGCGGCGGTCAGGGTCGGCAGCGAGGTATTCTCCGGCGTGTTCGAGACGATTGACGACGATGGCCGCCTCATCATCCGGACTGCCGAGGGCGACCGGCGGGCGATCTCTGCCGGCGAGGTGCATTTTGCTTCCGCCGCGACGGTGCGTGGATGAGCGCGCGCAAGAGCAAGGACGAGCTGGTGTTCCTGCCGCTCGGCGGCGTCGGCGAGATCGGCATGAACCTCGGGCTCTACGGCTTTGGTCCCCGGCACAATCGGACCTGGATCGCGGTCGATTTTGGCGTCGCCTTTGCCCATGCCGATCTGCCCGGCGTCGACCTCGTGTTCCCCGATATTTCCTACCTTGAGGAGGAGCGTACCAACCTCGCGGGCATCGTCATCACGCACGCCCACGAGGATCACTACGGTGCACTGATTGATCTTTGGCCGCGTCTCCGCGTCCCGGTCTACGCGACGGCGTTCACCGCAAACTTGCTTGCCGCCAAAGTGATTGGCGAACCCGGCGCGCAAGCCGTGCCGGTCACGGTCGTGAAGCCCGGCCAACGCGTTTCGGTGGGACCGTTCGACGTCGAATACATCAACGTCGCCCATTCGATCCCAGAGTCCCATGCCCTCGCGATCCGTACCCCGCTCGGTACCGTTCTCCATACGGGCGACTGGAAGCTGGACGATACGCCAACTGTTGGACACCCGACCGACGTGGCGCGGCTCAAGGCAATCGGCGCGGAAGGCGTCCTCGCGCTTGTCTGCGACTCGACCAACGCGATGCGCGAGGGACGGAGCCCGAGCGAGACCGAGGTCGGCCGCGAGCTGGTCGAGATCGTCAAGCAGGCCAAGGGCAGGGTGGCTTTCACGACCTTCGCCTCGAACGTTGGTCGCATCAAATCGATCGCGCTTGCCGCCAAGGCAACAGGGCGGAACGTTGTCATTTGTGGCCGCGCGCTTCGACGCGTGATCGAAGTCGCCAGCGAGCTTCACATGCTCGACGACATGCCGCCGTTCCTCGACGAGGATGCCTTCGCTCACCTGCCGCGGGACAAGGTTGTCGCGATTCTGACCGGCAGCCAGGGAGAGCCGCGTGCGGCCCTCGCGCGCGTTGCCATCGACGATCACCCGCGGATCGAGCTGGTGAAGGGAGATCTCGTGGTGTTTTCCGCGCGTGCCATTCCCGGCAACGAGCTCGAGATCAACCGCATCGTCAACGCTTTGACGACGCGCGGAGTTCATGTTCTGACCGATCGCGATCGTCTGGTCCATGTCTCCGGGCATCCGAGGCGAGGCGAGCTGACCGAGATGTACGGCTGGATCAAGCCGCAAATCGCTATTCCTGTGCACGGCGAGCCAATGCACCTGTTGGCCCATGCTGATCTCGCTCGTGAGCTTGGCGTCGAGACTGTCGTGGAAATCAAGGATGGGGTCATGACCCGTTTGGCGCCGGCCCCTGTGCGCGAAGTCGACCAAATTGACGTCGGTCGACTTTACAAGGACGGCAGGCTGATTGCAGACCTCGATGGTGTTGGAATACCGGATCGGCGCAAGCTCGCCTTCGCTGGCCACGTGGCGGTGTCCATCGTGATGGACCGGAAAGGTGAGCAGGCAGCCGACCCGGATATCGCCCTGACGGGTTTGCCGGTTAAGGATGCCACAGGCCGGCCGTTCGAAGAGACCGTCATGAACGCGATCGTCGGTACCATCGATTCGCTGCCGCGACCGCAGAAGCGCGATCCCGATGTGCTTGGCGAGGCCGTTCGCCGCGCCGTGCGTGCTGCGGCCGCGGAAGCTTGGGGCAAGAAGCCGATTTGCACCGTTTTCGTCGCGGTCGTATGAGCGAGGCATGATCGGCCGCCTCAACCACGTCGCCATCGCCGTGAATGATATTTCGGCGGCTTCGGCCCTCTATCGGGAGATGCTCGGAGCGAAGGTTTCGGAGCCGGTTCCTCAACCCGATCATGGCGTGACCACGGTCTTCATTGAGCTCCCCAACACGCGCATCGAACTCATCGCGCCACTCGATGACCGCTCGCCGATCAAAGGGTTCCTTGATCGTAATCCGTTCGGAGGCATCCATCACGTCTGCTACGAGGTTGCCGATATTCAGGCGGCTTCGCGCGATCTTGTGGCTCGCGGCGCGCGTATCCTCGGCGGCGGCGAACCGAAGATCGGTGCCCACGGCAAGCCCGTGATCTTTATTCACCCGAAGGATTTTCTTGGCACCCTGATCGAACTTGAGCAGGCATGAGGCGCGGATGACGCCCTGGAGCATCGTCGCTATCTATTTCGTCGTGTGGTGGGTCGCGCTGTTTGCCGTGCTGCCGTTCGGCGTGCGAACGCAGGAGGAGTCCGGCAGCGTGACGCTCGGCACCAGCGCCAGCGCGCCGGTGCGCCCCCGGCTCATCCGCACCGCCATTGCAACGACGATTCTTGCCGCTGTCGTCGTCGGGGGAATGGTGGTGGCGTTCAACTTCTACGGCATCACGCTCGAAACGTTCGCCGATCTTCTCGACGTCCGCCGGCAATAAAAAAAGCAAGGCCTTTCGGCCTTGCTCATCGAGTTCCGCGTCTTACCCCTTCGTTCTAGAGCCCGACAGCCCAATAGGCTTATGGACTTTTTACTTTACGGACTCTGCGGCAGCAGCCACTAGAGAGCGCCCGAAGGGATCTTCCTCCCAAGACTTAGACCGCGATGCCTTGTTATAGGGGCGTGGTCTCAACGACCTTTTGGTCCCCTTGTTATGTTGCGGACCCTATCCAACCGGATATGGTTTGTCACTAATTTGTGCGGCAATCGCCCGAAAATTTTGCACAATTCTCCTGTTGCGCGCCAAATGGTTCTCCTCTCAGCGACGTGATTCGAGTCCGCTACTATTACGTGTGTAGCCGGTCAAAGGGCTTGTATTTTCACAGGTCTGCCGGTTGAGTGCCCGCCGTTTCCCACCCGCCGGAGCCTGCCTGCCGATGCGTCTTTCTCGCTATTTTCTGCCCATCCTCCGGGAGACGCCAAAAGAGGCGGAAATCGTCTCGCATCGGCTGATGCTGCGCGCGGGGATGATCCGCCAGCAGGCGGCCGGCATCTATTCCTGGCTGCCGCTTGGCGAGAACGTGCTTGCCCGAATCGGCCAGATCGTCCGCGAGGAGCAAGATCGTTCCGGCGCTGTCGAGGTTCTCATGCCGACTATTCAGCCGGCTGACCTTTGGCGCGAGAGCGGGCGCTACGAGGCCTATGGCAAGGAGATGCTGCGCATCACCGACCGGCACGAGCGCGACATGCTCTACGGGCCGACGAACGAGGAAATGGTGACGGACATCTTTCGCGCTTACATCAGTTCGTATCGCGCGATGCCGCTCAATCTCTACCACATCCAGTGGAAGTTTCGGGACGAGGTCCGGCCGCGCTTCGGTGTCATGCGCGGACGCGAGTTTCTGATGAAGGACGCGTATTCATTCGACATCGACTTCGAGGCCGCGCGCGCCGCCTACAATCGCATGTTCGTCGCCTACCTGCGCACGTTTGAGCGCCTTGGCCTGAAGGCGGTTCCGATGCGCGCCGATTCTGGACCGATTGGCGGTGACATGAGCCACGAGTTCATCATTCTCGCGATGACCGGCGAGAGTGAGGTCTATTGCTCGCGCGACCTTCTCGATCTGCCCGTTCCTCCGGCCGACATCGACTTTCGCTCCGACCTGTCACCGATCATTCAGGCGTGGACGGCGCAGTACGCGGCGACGGACGAGAAGCACGATCCCGTCGCGTTCGAGAAGATCCCCGAGGATCGGCGCATCAAGGCTCGCGGTATCGAGGTCGGCCACATTTTCTATTTTGGCACGAAATACTCCGAGCCCATGGGGGCCAAGGTCACCGGGCCGGACGGCACCGAGCAATTCGTCCATATGGGCTCCTATGGTCTTGGTGTTTCGCGGCTCGTTGGTGCCATCATCGAGGCGAGCCACGACGAGGCCGGCATCATCTGGCCAGACAGCGTCGCACCGTTCCGTGTGGGCCTCATCAACCTCAAAGCCGGCGACGCTAAAGTGGACGCCGCGGCTGAGGGGCTTTACGAACGTCTCAATAACGCCGGAATCACAGTGCTTTACGATGATCTCGATCAGCGCGCCGGGGCGAAATTCGCCAGCATGGATCTCATCGGTCTTCCCTGGCAGCTGATCGTGGGGCCAAAGGGACTCGAACGCGGCGAGGTAGAGATCAAACGGCGGGCAACTGGCGTCCGCGACACGGTCAGCCTCGATGGCGCGGTCGACCGTATCGTTGCCGGGTAGAGTCCGGCGGAAAGGCTGAGGGCTGAATGGCGCTGCCGACCGGGACGAGACCCTTCGCCCGATTCGAGTGGATGATCGCCGGCCGGTATATGCGCCCGCGCCGGCACTCGGCTGGCCTCATCATTTCGCTCCTCTCGCTTCTTGGCATCATGCTGGGTGTTGCCGCGCTCATCATCGTCATGGCGGTGATGAACGGCTTCCGGGCGCAGCTCATCGACAAGATTCTCGGCCTCAACGGACACGTGATCGTCCAGGCGATGGATTCGAAGCTCACCGACTACGCCGCCATCGCGCAACGCATCGCCGCGGTGCCGGGCGTTGCCTCGGCGATTCCACTGGTCGAAGGACAGGCTCTCGCCAGCGGGCCGAACAATTCGAGCGGCGCGCTGATCCGCGGCATCCGCGAGGCAGATTTGCCGAAGGTGTCCGGCATCTACAACAACGTTCGTCTCGGCACGCTCGCCAACTTTGAGGAGTCGCACGGTGTAGCTATTGGCTCGCGGCTCGCCACTGATCTCGGTTTGACGCTTGGCGAGAATCTCACAATTGTCACCCCGCGCGGGAGCGTGACGCCGCTTGGCGTCACTCCGCGCATCAAGGCGTACCCGATTATCGCGATTTTCGAGATTGGCATGGCCGAATACGATTCGACCTTCGTCATCATGCCGTTCCCGGAGGCGCAGGCTTATTTCAACCTTGACGACGAGGCGAGCGCCATCGAGGTCTACCTCACCAATGCCGATATGGTCGATACGCTCCGCCCGGCGATCGAGACCGCGATCAATCGCCAGGCTCTCATCACCGACTGGCAGCAACGCAACGTCACCTTCTTCTCCGCGCTTGAGGTTGAGCGCAACGTCATGTTCCTGATCCTGACTCTCATCGTTCTCGTGGCGGCGCTCAACATCATTTCCGGCCTGACGATGCTCGTGAAGGACAAGGGACACGATATCGCCATCCTGCGCACAATGGGGGCGACGCGCGGCACGATCATGCGGGTATTCTTTATTGCAGGTGCGTCGATCGGTACCTTGGGGACGCTTGCCGGTCTTATTCTTGGCGTCGCCATTTCACTCAACGTCGAGCCGATCCGACAGTTCTTCTCGCGCATCACGCAGACCGAACTGTTTTCGCCGGAGCTCTACTTTCTCAGCCAGCTTCCGTCGGAAATGAATGCGCGCGAGACGCTGACAGTGATCATTATGGCGTTGGCGCTGTCTTTCCTGGCAACGCTCTACCCGGCGTGGCGTGCGGCGCGTCTCGATCCGGTTGAGGCTCTGCGTTACGAATGAGCACCACGCCGCAGCGCCAGGGCAGGAAGCCTGTTCTTCGGCTCGCAGGCGTTGAGCGTCATTATCCGGACGCGACCGGCGGACTGACGGTGCTGAGCGGCGCCAACCTCGAGATCTACCCGGGTGAGATGGTCGCCCTGGTCGCGCCTTCAGGCGCGGGTAAGTCGACCCTGCTGCAGATCGCCGGCCTCCTGGAGAAGCCGGACAAGGGCGAGGTGTTCGTTTCCGGGTACGCCAGCAGCAAGCTATCGGATGCCGAACGCACGACGCTGCGCCGCCTGCAGATCGGCTTCGTCTATCAGTTCCACCACCTGCTGCCGGAGTTCACGGCGCTGGAAAACATCATGATGCCGCAGCTCATTCGCGGTATCAAACGCGGGGAGGCGATGGCGCGCTCGCGCCAGCTCCTCGCTTACATGCGAGTAAAGGAACGGGCGACCCACCGGCCGGCCGAACTTTCCGGTGGCGAGCAGCAGCGCGTGGCCATCGCGCGTGCAGTCGCCAACGGGCCGCGCCTGCTGCTGGCCGATGAGCCCACCGGCAATCTCGATCCATCGACCGCGGGCTTTGTCTTTGACGGCCTGACAAGGTTAGTGCGTGCCTCCAAGCTCGCGTGCCTGATCGCCACCCACAACCATGACCTCGCCGCGCGCATGGACCGATGCATCACGCTCGATCAGGGCAGGGTGGAGGAACTTCGTCGGCAGCCGGCGCTGGTGGCCCTTGCGAGTCCCGACCGCGAACCACAACAGACGCCGCCCACGGCCGCCGAGCGCGAGCGGTAGAAACGCTAACGGCGCGGAAACCACGTGGCTTCTCTCAACTCATCGTTTTCCTTGACGAAAAGAACAAAACATGAACATACTTCCTCTCACTTGAGAGGAACCAAGCAATGACCGCCTTCTTCCGCGACGCCGCAGCACTGATCGCCGTCGTTTCATTCATTGCCTCGGTGGGCGTCTGGTCGGAGGCGTTGCGGACCCTCGTCTAACCGTTTGCCCCAGCCGAGGCGGGGATAGCCCGGACCCTCCGCATGGACACTCGCGAGCCCATCGCCGACACTTGGCGCCATGAGGATCGCGTCATGAGTCGCGTTGCGGGCGGAGTTGGCTTTGTCCATCTCCGGGTGCATTCGGCCTATTCGCTGCTGGAGGGGGCGCTCCCCATAAAGCGGCTGGCCGAGCTTGCTGCAGCCGACAAGATGCCGGCGCTCGGCGTCGCTGACAGCGGCAATCTCTTCGGTGCCCTCGAGTTTGCCGAGAAGATGACCGAGAAGGGCATTCAGCCCATCATC
>JAYTZZ010000159.1:0-8938 GCA_043741595.1 Hyphomicrobiales bacterium
CCCCGATCGTGAAGGTGGTGCCGGTGCTGGCAGCCGTCACATCAAAGGTGTTCGCGGTGAGGCCTGCCGGAGAGACGTAGTACTGCGTTCCGGTGCTCAGGACGCTCAACCCCGTGTAGAGCGCGCCTGTGGTCTCGAACGCGATTGCCGTGCCCGCCGTCAGACCATGAGCGGTGTTGGTAAAGACCGCCGGAGTCGCCCTCGTCACGGTAAGCGTGCCACAGGTGCCCGCAGTACCCACGTCGGGAAGGTAGTTGTTGTAGCTCTGCTGACCGGTCGGCGTGCCGTTGTAGCGAAGCCCGGCGCTTCCCGACGTGCAACTGGAACCGTCGAGATCGCTGTCGCAGGTCTTGCTGCAAGTGCCGGTGGTGCAAGTCCAGTTGTCTGGCTCATCGGGCGCGAACATCGGGACGAACATCGTCGCCGGGGTGGCGGTAGTCGCCACGTCGTCCTGCACGTCGTAGGGCGCCTGGCGCTCCTCGACGCACCCGGCCCAGGCGCTGCCGGTGCCGCTCAAGGTGTCATACATGCTGAGAACGTTGTTGCCCGCCGGCGTATTGTTGGAGACCGGCGGCGAGCCGGCGAAACCTTCGAAGCTTTCCGCGTTGTACGGAGCGACGCCGGTCTGATCCATCCACGCCGCAGTGCTGTTGGCCGGATCAATCTTGACCGAGCTCGCGAACGGGGCGAGGCCCACCATGACCGGATTAGGCTTTGTGCTGGTGGCACCGAGAGCATACAGCGTGTCGGTGAGGTCGCCGGCGGCGGCGATGAGCGTCGCGATCTTGGTGCCGGACATTGAACCGGAGTTGTCGAGCGCCATGGCCACTTCGAGCGTACCCATCGCCTGCGTCGATTGGGCCTTCAGATTGAAGACGAATTCGTTGAGACCAATCATGCCGAGGAAATACGTCGGCACGTGGAGCGTGGTGGTGAGGGTGAGGGTCGAGGTGCTGATAACCGGCGTGATAGTAGGGACGATGTCGACCTTGGAGCTGACGTTGGAGTTGTAGAATGCGACGGCTTCCGCCTGGATCTGGGGGTCGGTCCAGATGCCGAGCTTCTTGCCGGCGGCGAGCGCGGCCGCGTCCATCGCTTCCTGAACGACTGTCGACTGGTCGAAGGCGCGCGAATAATCGACAACGCCGCCCGTCGCCACGATCAGGGGGACCAGGGCGATAGCAAAAATCGGAAGGATGCTGCCGCGGGTGTCACGGAAAAATTTCATCAACATGGTTCTTCTGCGCCTCGAAAAGAACTCTTCGGTCGAAGAACCTACGCGCCTCCAATTGATGCTGCGTTAATTCGCATAGTGAAAATTCAGGCATTGGCAACCTTTGGTTTACCATGCAGCACCAAGGGCTTGGCATGGTCCACGAGGGCCGGACGGGCCACCGATCAGCCGACGCGAACCGTTTCCGGCCTTGACTCCCGGCGGGTTCATTCCTAAATCCTGCACGCCTTTGGCACTCAGTGTATGAGAGTGCTAGCAGGCGCCTACGGAGTAGAGCCGGACCGAGGTGGACCGGCGCCGTTCAAGAGGAAAAACAACCCATGAAATTTCGCCCCCTCCACGACCGCGTGGTCGTTCGCCGGGTCAAGTCCGAGGAAAAGACCTCCGGCGGTATCATCATTCCCGACACCGCCCAGGAGAAGCCGCAGGAAGGCGAGATCATCGCCGCCGGGCCCGGGGCGCGCGACGAGGCCGGCAAGCTGGTTCCGCTCGACGTCAAGTCCGGCGACCGCATCCTGTTCGGCAAATGGTCGGGCACCGAAGTGAAGATCGACGGCGAAGATCTCCTCATCATGAAGGAGTCCGACGTCATGGGTGTCATCGAAGGCAAAGCCGCGGGCAAGACCGCGATCCGCAAGGTGGCGTAAGCGCCTTCCCGCGATCGCACCCCAAACAGAATCCAGAAGGAACTTAAAGTCATGGCTGCCAAAGACGTAAGATTTTCCACCGACGCGCGCGACAGAATGCTGCGCGGCGTCGACATCCTCGCCAACGCGGTGAGGGTGACCCTCGGCCCCAAGGGCCGCAACGTCGTGCTCGACAAGTCGTTCGGCGCGCCGCGGATCACCAAGGACGGCGTCACCGTCGCCAAGGAGATCGAGCTTGAAGACAAGTTCGAGAACATGGGCGCCCAAATGGTGCGCGAAGTGGCCTCGAAGACCAACGACATCTCGGGCGACGGCACAACCACCGCCACCGTGCTCGCCGCGTCGATCGTGCGCGAAGGCGCCAAGTCGGTCGCCGCCGGCATGAACCCGATGGACCTGAAGCGCGGCATCGATCTTGCCGTTACTGAAGCGGTCGCCGATCTCAAGCGCCGCTCGAAGAAGATCAAGACCTCGGAAGAGATCGCCCAGGTTGGTTCGATCGCTGCCAATGGTGACAAGATGATCGGCGCGAAGATCGCCGAGGCGATGCAGAAGGTCGGCAATGAAGGCGTCATCACTGTCGAGGAATCGAAGGCTCTCGAATTCGAACTCGAGACCGTGGAGGGCATGCAGTTCGACCGCGGCTACCTCTCACCGTACTTCATTACCAACGCCGAGAAGATGATCGCGGACCTTGAGGACCCCTACATCCTCCTCCACGAGAAGAAGCTCTCGAACCTGCAGGCCCTCTTGCCTCTCCTCGAGGCGGTAGTACAGGCCGGCAAGCCGCTGCTCATCATCTCGGAAGACGTTGAGGGCGAGGCTCTGGCCACGCTCGTCGTTAACAAGCTGCGCGGCGGCCTGAAGGTCGCGGCCGTCAAGGCGCCGGGCTTCGGCGATCGCCGCAAGGCGATGCTGGAAGACATCGCCGTGCTGACCGCCGGCCAGGTCATCTCCGAGGATCTGGGCATCAAGCTCGAGAACGTGACGCTCGCCATGCTCGGCCGCGCCAAGAAGGTGACCATCGCCAAGGAGACCACCACCATCGTTGATGGCCTCGGCAAGAAGAAAGAGATCGAAGGCCGGATCAACCAGATCAAGGCGCAGATCGAAGAGACGACGTCGGATTACGACAAGGAAAAGCTGCAGGAGCGGTTGGCGAAGCTCGCTGGCGGCGTCGCCATCATCCGCGTCGGCGGCGCGACCGAGACCGAAGTGAAAGAGAAGAAGGACCGCGTTGACGACGCTCTCAACGCCACCCGCGCGGCGGTCGAGGAAGGCATCCTTCCCGGCGGCGGTGTCGCCCTCCTGCGTACCAGGAAGGCACTGGAAAAGCTGAAGTCGAACAATGCCGACGTTCAGGCCGGCATCAACATCGTGCTACGCGCGCTGGAATCGCCGATCCGCCAGATCGTCGAGAACGCCGGCGTGGAAGGCTCGATCGTTGTCGGCAAGGTCATGGAGAACAAGTCCGAGACCTTCGGCTTCGACGCTCAGGAGGAGACGTACAAGGATCTCGTGTCGGCGGGCATCATCGACCCGACGAAGGTCATCCGAACCGCACTTCAGCACGCGGCCTCGATCGCCGGCCTGCTGATCACCACCGAAGCCATGGTGGCGGAGCATCCGAAGAAGGACCCGCCGATGTCCATGCCAGGCGGTGGCGGTGGCATGGGTGGCATGGACTTCTAGTCCACGCTTTCCTCACGCAGAATTGGAAAGGCCGCCTCCGGGCGGCCTTTCTTTTTGGGGCGCGCGACGGGGGCCTCGCCAACCGCTGTCATGCCGCGAAGGCGGGCATCCAGTAGTCGCCAGCGCGTGACGAAATCGCAGCGGCGGCGCGTACTGGATCCCCGCCTTCGCGGGGATGACATTGAGGTGTAATCAGTGCCGGTTCATACTGGCCGGCATGACAAGGAAGCTCAAAGCGATCCCGAAGTTCAAAAGCAAAGCCGAGGAGCGTCGATTCTGGGAGACGCACGACTCCACCGACTATGTCGATTGGAGCACAGCTAAGCGCGTGCGTTTGCCAAATCTCAAACCATCGACGACCGCGATTTCGCTGCGATTGCCTCTGGGCGTCCTAGAACAGATTAAGATCGAAGCGAACAAGCGCGACGTGCCGTACCAGTCGCTGATCAAGATCTGGCTGGCGGAGAAGGTATCCTAACTCATGCATCCGCTGCGTAATCTTGGTTTGCTTTTCGGCCGCTTTTTGATCGCCGCCGTCTTCATCTTCGACGCGACGGTGATTGTTCGTTCACCGGACAATACCGCGGCATTCATCGCCAGCGTCGGTCTGCCCGGGCAACTGGCGTGGCTCGTCGCGCTGGGTCAGTTCGTCGGCGGCATCCTGATCGTCGTCGGGCTGTGGACGCGGCTATCGGCGCTTGCCTTCGCCGCGTTCTGCGTAGCGACCGCCCTCCTCTTCCACGGGAACCTCGCCAGCACCAACGAGATGATCCAGGCGGGGAAGGACCTCGCCATCGCCGGCGGATTCCTCTTCCTCGCCGCCGCCGGCCCCGGGGCCTGGTCCGTGGACGGGCGGCGGCGAAGCGTAGTCTAGGCGGCGACCTCGGCGACCGGCACCGGCTCTCCCTCAATCGGGGGCAACGGCCTGTCCTCCAGCGTCGCCTCGAACGCCTTCAGGCGCTTGTAGATCGAGATCAGCTCGACGATCGTCGTCCATGAAGCGACGAGGTACTGGAACGAGCCCTGCACGCGATCCAGGGCGCGCAGGATCTGCTGCATGACGCCGAGAGTGAAGCCGGCCGCCAGGATCGTGGGCGCGAGAGCAATGTACGGCACGAGAACGCCCGCCTGGAGGTAGCAATAACGTGCGATGTTGAAATAGAGGTAGTTCAGGTAGAGGCGGAAGTAGTTCTTGCGCACGCCATCGAACAGCAGGGCGAGCGTCGGCGGCTGGGCGCGATTGGCGTCGTCTTCGCCGACCACCAGTTCCTTACGGAACGCGGCCTCGACGCGCTGGTTGCGGAACTCGAGACCGGGCAAGCGAATACCGACAAGAGCCAGCAGCCCCGTCCCGAACACTGCCCAGACGACCGCGATGATAACCAGCGCCTTCGGCACGTGACCGATGATCGGCAACTCCTCTACGAAGTGCGACAGGCCCCAGAGGATCGGCAGGAAGGCAACCAGGGTCATCACCGAATCGACCAGGCTGACGCCGAGCCCCTCGACGGTCGCGGCGAAGCGCATGGTGTCTTCTTGGACGCGCTGCGAAGCACCCTCGATGCGGCGGAGCTTCGCCCAATTGGCCACATAGTAGTTGTTCATCGCCCAACGCCAACGGAAGATGTAGTGGCTGACCATGAAGGCGTTGAGCACCGCGACGGTGATCGACACCATTGCGATGAAAAGGAACGTCGTGAGCTGGCCGAAATAATCCTGCGCGGTCACGCTGTTCGGGGTCGCCAGCGCTTTCTGGATCGTGTCGTAGAAGGTGCCGAACCAGTTGTTGATAAGCACATCGAGCTGCACCTGAAACCAGACGACGAACAGGATGATCGCGGAGACCACCACCGACCAGCGGAACCAGGGATGGGGCGAATACCAAGCCCACGCGACACAGAAGATCGCGCCGGTGACGATCATGTACTGATAGAGCCAGATATCGACTGAAAGGCTGCCGGCGATCGTCGGGGCCGCTTCCTCCGCTCCGGCGGGGAGTTGCGCCGGATAGGGCAAGCCGAAGAAACCGCCAAGGCTCAGTTCATGGCCGAGGTCGCGCGCGAACAGATACCAGGCGGCGATGCAGATGGCCGTCCAAACGATCGCGGATAAAAAAATCAGCCTGGGATTGGGGAAGAAGGAAGCAAACATCGGGGTGGCCTCACTGGCTTCTGGCGGAAGTCGCTCCTGTGCGCAGGATGAGCGATGGCGTATCGCAGCGCAATCTGGATTGTGACGCGCGGATGAAGGGGCGCGTGGGTTCACCAAATCCCGGCGGCTCGCTTGCTGGCCCCCGGGCGATACGCTAGGAAGCGCGCGACTTTCGAGGTCATCACCCGAGCAGAATCAACGCCCATGGCGGACAAGGATAAGACGCTGAAGGCCCGCCTGCCGCGCGGCTTCGCGGACCGTTCGGCCGCCGATATCCGTGCGACCGAGACGATGGTGGCGCGCATCCGGCGCGTCTATGAGCGTTACGGATTCGAGCCGGGCGAGACACCGCTCATCGAATACACCGAGACGCTCGGCAAATTTCTTCCCGACCAGGACCGGCCGAACGAGGGCGTGTTCTCGTTTCGCGACGAGGACAGTGGCGACGCCAGCGGGACCGGCGAGTGGCTGTCGCTCAGGTATGATCTGACCGCTCCCCTCGCCCGCTACGTCGCCGAGAATTACGAGCGGCTGCCGAAGCCTTATCGCAGCTATCGCTTCGGCTGGGTGTTCCGTAACGAGAAACCGGGGCCTGGACGCTTCCGCCAGTTCCTGCAGTTCGACGCGGACACGGTCGGCGCTGCTTCGCCCGCCGCCGACGCCGAGATGTGCATGATGATGGCGGACGTGATGGAGGAACTCGGCATTCCGCGCGGGCAATACGTGATCAAAGTCAATTCGCGGAAGGTGCTTGATGGGGTGATGGAGGCGATTGGCGTCACTGATGAGAAACAGCGGCTAACGGTGCTGCGCGCAATCGACAAGTTGGATCGGCTGGGTATCGAGGGTGTGCGGCAGTTGTTGGGGCCGGGTCGGAAAGACGAGAGTGGAGACTTTACAAAAGGCGCCGGGTTGAACAACGACGCGATTGATCTAGTCCTCGCCGTCATCCACTCGACAGTAGCTATTGAAGGCAGGTCTGGAGGCGGTGAAGCATACGGAGACGCGGCGGCTCTCACTCCCGATCCCCGCTTCCCATTCAATGACTACTGGGCAAAAACTGCGAACCTTTCGTTTGCCGAGGGAGTTTCCGAACTAGGTCAGATAAAGCGATTGGTCTATGCGGGTGGATACGAAATTGATCGCATCCGCATCGACCCCTCCGTCGTCCGAGGCCTCGAGTACTACACTGGCGTGGTGTTCGAAGCTGAGCTGCTCACGGAAATCCCGAACGAGAAAGGCCAGCCGGTGGTGTTCGGCTCGGTCGGCGGCGGCGGGCGCTACGATGGCCTCGTCGGGCGCTTCATGAAGGAGAACGTGCCTTCGGTCGGGTTCTCCATCGGCGTGTCGCGGCTGCAGGCGGCGCTATCGGCGCTCGGCAAGCTCGACGACGCCAGCGCAAGCGGGCCTGTGGTCGTGCTGGTCATGGATAAAGAGCGCGTCGGCGACTACCAGAAGATGGTCTCCGACCTGCGCCGCGCCGATATTCCCTCCGAACTTTATCTCGGCACCGGCGGAATGAAGGCACAGATGAAATACGCCGACCGGCGCGACGCGCCGCTCGCCATCATTCAGGGTGGCGACGAGAAGGCGAAGGGCGTCGTGCAGATCAAGGACATGCGCGCCGGCAAGAAGCTTGCCGAAGGCATGAGCGACCACGACACCTACCGCGAGGCGCGTGTCGGACAGGAGGAAGTGGCCGAGGGCGATCTTGTCGAGGCGGTCAACCGCCTGCTTGGCCGTGGCGAGAAGCGGCCGTGACACTCCCACTGTCCTATCCTCCTCCGCTCATCCCCGCGAAAGCGGGGACCCAGGTATTCGACATGGGGCGGCTGTCTTTCGTCTCGCTCGGTGCGTGGGCGGCAGCGAGCACAAACCTCACGTCCTGGGTCCCCGCTTTCGCGGGGATGAGCGGATGTGGGGGGCCGGTCCAGCCATGACCGAATCCTACGCCCCCCTCCGCGCCCTTCTTTCAGATGCCGGATACGGCTTCGTCGA
Source organism: Hyphomicrobiales bacterium (assembly GCA_043741595.1). Taxonomy (GTDB): domain Bacteria; phylum Pseudomonadota; class Alphaproteobacteria; order Rhizobiales; family Kaistiaceae; genus DASZQY01. The sequence goes on from JAYTZZ010000159.1 coordinate 7,723, forward strand.
GCCGCCGGTGGTTCACCCGGCGAGCGTGTTCGTCGAGCTGGCGGGCGAAGATCTGCGCCGGCGGCTCTACCTGACGAGCGCCGACGACGGCACGGAGCTGGCGCTGCGCCCCGACTACACGATCCCGGTCACGCTGCATCACCTCGCCACCGGCAAAGCGAGCCGCAAGGCGAACTACGCCTACCTCGGGCCAGTGTTCCGCGTGCGACCTGGCGAGAGCGGCGAGTTCCGACAGGCGGGCATTGAGTCTTTCGGGCGCACAGACCGCGAGGCGGCGGACGCCGACGTGCTGACGCTCGCTTTCGCGGTCTCGGACCTTCTCGGCGTCAAGCGGCCGAAGGTGCGGATCGGCGACTCCGCGCTGTTCGCGGCGGTGCTCGATCAACTCGACCTCAGCCTGCCGTGGCGACGGAGGCTGGCGCGCACGTTCGGCGACACGAAGCGGCTGAAGAGTCTCATTGCCAAGGCCAATGGCAAGGCAAAAGCGAGGGCCCCTGCCCGCTCGGAGCTGGAAGGCGCCGAGCGAGCCCAGGTGACCCGCGCCGTCGAGGAACATTTCGCGGCGACCGGGCTCGGCGGCGTCGGCGGGCGGACCGCGGAAGAAATCGCGGAGCGCTTCGTCGAGAAGGCGGCGCTGGCTCACGGCATCAAGCCGCGCGCCGCGGCGGCGCTCTCGGCGTTTCTCGGCATATCAGGCACTCCGGAAAAGTCTTTGGCCGCGCTTCGCGCGCTGGCGAAAAAGGAAAATCTCGATCTCGGCAAGGCGCTCGACCGCTTCGAGAAGCGTATGGAGGCTTTCGCAAGGCACGACATCGATCTCGACCGGCTCGCGTTTGCCGCCGACTTCGGGCGGAGGCTCGACTACTACACCGGGTTCGTCTTCGAGTTTCGCGCAGCAAAGAGTGACGGGCCGATCATCGGCGGCGGTCGCTACGACCGCATGACTGCATTGATCCCCAGGTCAAGCCGGGGGACGAAGTCTGGCGAAGCCGTGCCGGCGGTCGGCTTCTCGGTCTGGCTCGACCGGATCGGAGGCAGGGCATGAGCGCGCCGCTCATCCTCGCCATTCCGTCGAAGGGACGGCTGCAAGCAGACACGCAAGCGCTGTTCGCGCGCGCCGGGCTGGAGATCGTGCCGGCGGGCAGCCAGCGCACATATCGCGGGCGGATCGAGAGTATCGCAGGCGTCGAGGTCGCTTACCTGTCGGCACCGGAGA
>JAYTZZ010000160.1:0-3840 GCA_043741595.1 Hyphomicrobiales bacterium
TACGGTGGTGCGCGAAATGCGCCCCCCGGAGCGATCGAGTGCCAGCCCGGATCGTGTGCTGCCAACGATCGTCACATTGTCGATGGTGACGCTTCGCGCCTCGGCGAGATGCACGAGTCCAGGTACGTATTCCTCGATCGCGTTGCCGGCGCCGTCGACAACAAGGTCGCGCAGTTCAACGATCTCGACTCGCTCGCCGAAGATCATGTGGCTGCCGCCGCCGTAGACCAGCTTCGTCGCCCCCGCGATTCCGGAGAGCCGCGTACGCGCGGGCAGGATGAGATTGGAAACGAGGTAAGTCCCCGCCGGCAGGAACACACGGCGGTCCTCGGCTGAGGCCCGGTTGAGCAGGTCCTGCAATGCCAGACTCTGATCTTCCGCTCCCCTCGGGTTGAGGCCGAGTTCGGCGGCGTTGAGGGTCCCGCGGAGCTCGGGCGCGCCGATCGACTCGATCGCCGCCAGAGCCGGCGTTGCCACCGCCGCCCCAAGCGCGCCAGCCAGAAAAGTGCGTCGATCCACGAGCGAAACCCCGAAAACACAGGAACTCTGAGGGAGATCACTCAAGTATCGTGCCGGGAAACAGTGCCGTTCTGGCACAAGCCACGGGAAACCCTAGAGATTTTCCCGATCGCTCTTGTCGTAGCCGAGCCGCTGATTGAGGTCGCGGATCAGCTTTTCCGCCGCCTCGGGGATGACGGTGCCTGGGGCGAAGATGGCCGACACGCCTGCGTCGTAGAGCGCATTCCAGTCGGCCGTCGGAACTATGCCGCCGACCACGACCATGATGTCCGGTCGCCCGCCGGCTTCGAGTGCCCGCTTTAGCGCCGGCACCAGCGTCAGATGCCCTGCCGCGAGCGTCGATACGCCGACCATGTGGACGTCCTTCGCAATCGCCAGACGCGCTGCGTCGTCGGGCGATTGGAACAGGGGTCCGATCTCCACCGCAAACCCGAGGTCGGCGAACGCCGAAGCGATCACCTTCTGTCCGCGGTCGTGGCCGTCCTGCCCGACCTTGGCGACGAGGATGCGCGGCGGTCCGCCGTCCCGCGCCGTGAATTGACGGACGAGCGCGGTCACCCGGCCGAGTGCCGCGTCCGCTTCGCCCATCTCCTTGCGGTATGTGCCGCTGACCGCCGTGGCGTCGGTGCGGTAACGCCCGAACGCCTTCTCCAGCGCGAGGCTGATCTCGCCGACGGTCGCATGCGCCCGTGCTGCATCAACGGCGAGCGCCAGCAGATTGCCCCCGCCGGCTTGCGCCGCGTTGGTGAGGGAGGTGAGTGTCGTCGCCACGGCCGCGTTGTCGCGCTCTTCTTTCAGTCGCCGCAGCTTCTCCACCTGCGCCGCGCGCACCGCCGTGTTGTCGACGCGCAGCACCTGGATCGGCCGGTCATCTTCGGCCCGGTAACGGTTCACGCCAACGACGGTCTGCTGCCCGTTATCGAGTCGTGCTTGTGTTCGCGCCGCCGCTTCTTCGATGTGCTCCTGCGGCACGCCCGCCTCGATCGCCTTCGCCATCCCGCCGAGTTTGTCGATCTCGGCGATGTGCTCAAGAGCCTTGACCGCGAGCTCGTAGGTCAGCCGCTCGACGTAGAACGATCCGCCCCAGGGATCGATCACCCGCGTCGTGCCGGCTTCCGTCTGCAGGAAAAGCTGCGTGTTACGCGCGATGCGCGCCGAATTGTCGGTGGGCAGTGCCATCGCCTCGTCGAGCGCGTTGGTGTGCAGCGACTGCGTGCCGCCGTCGGTCGCCGCCATCGCCTCGACCGCGGTCCGCACGACATTGTTGAACGGGTCGCTGGCGGCGAGGGACCAGCCCGAAGTCTGGCAGTGGGCGCGCAGCATCAGCGAGCGCTCGTCCTTCGGCTCGAAGCGTTCCTTCATCAGCTTGGCCCAGAGCAGCCGAGCGGCGCGAAGCTTGGCGACCTCCATGAAGAAGTTCATGCCGACGTCGAAGAAGAACGAGATGCGCGGCGCGAACTGATCGACCTGAAGTCCGGCGTTGAGCGCCGCTTGCGTATACTCCAGTCCATCGGCGAGCGTGTAGCCAAGCTCGAGGTCGGCCGTCGCCCCAGCTTCCTGCATGTGATAGCCGGACACCGAAATCGGGTTGAACTTTGGCATATGCTTTGTCGCGTAAGCGATGATGTCGGCAACGATCCTGAGCGATGGTGCTGGCGGGTAGATATACGTATTGCGGACCATGAACTCCTTGAGGATGTCGTTCTGGATGGTTCCGGCGAGGTCTGCCTGCGCCACGCCCTGTTCTTCGCCGGCGGCGATGTAGAGCGCCATCACTGGTAGCACCGCGCCGTTCATCGTCATGGAGACGCTGGTCGATCCCAATGGGATGCCAGCGAACAACGTGCGCATATCGTAGATCGAATCGACCGCGACGCCCGCCATGCCGACATCGCCGGCGATCGTTGGGTCATCGGAATCGTAACCACGGTGGGTCGGCAGGTCGAAGGCGACCGATAGCCCCTTCTGCCCGCCGGCAAGATTGCGTCGATAGAAGGCGTTCGACTCCTCCGCCGTTGAGAAGCCCGCGTATTGTCGGATCGTCCATGGCTGATCGACGTACATGGTGGGGTAGGGCCCGCGCAGGTAAGGCGCGAGCCCCGGCCACCCATTGAGGAAATCGAGGCCAGCCACGTCGGCCTCGCAGTACACGTCTTTCACGAGAATCTTTTCCGGCGTCTCCCACTGTCCGCCGACGGCAGGAGAGGCGGTCATCGGCGTCCGCCACGGCACGTCGCTAAAGTTGGGCAGGCGCGTCATCTCGCTGCCGTGAATGCAACTGACGATGATCCGCCATTGATGGCAGCGAGGATGCCGCCATCTTTCTCGATCGCCTGGAAACGCTTCCACGCCGTTTCCGCGAACATCGCGGTTAGCGTCTCGATCGCGCCGGACCCGGCCCCCGGGTCGGCCACCCGGAAGAGATGCGCTTCCTCGGCGAGGATTGTCTGCGTGTTGCGCGCCAGCCGCCGCGCGTGGCTATCGTTTCCCCCAGCGACCAAATCGAAGGGCAGGACCGTGATCGAGTCCGCTCCGCCAACCGCTGCGGCAAAGGCTGCACTCGTCGCGCGGAGAATATTCATCTCGGGGTCGCGGGCGCTCATCGTCCGCCATGCCGTCTCGGCATGGATTCGGGGTGGCGAGGAAAATCCGGCGACCTCGTCGACACGGGCCAGAAGGAGCCGCATCGCGCGGAACTTGGCGATTGTGCGGAACTGGTCGGAGTCGGCGGCGAGTGCAACGCCGATCCTCCCCGGTGCATCGAGCAGGCGAAGGTAGCCCACGAAAGTGGCCAGCGTCGCGGCGAGTTCTTGTTCTTCGGCCGCCCCGCCCGCGTGCCATAGGCGGCCGTCGGCAACAACGACGGCGCCTTCGATACCGCGCGCGTCAAATGCCTTCGCGGTCGTATTGAGCCGCGCCGCGACAGCATCCATCGCCCCCGTTCCGCTCACCGCGATGGCGGCGATCGGGTCGAATGCCAGCACGAGTTCCGCCCTCCGCGCCGCTGTCAGCTCAAGGAATGCGTCGGCGACGGTCGCCGACCCGCCGTGGTCGATCCGAAGCTGGAAATTGTCGGGCAGGATACCCGCGAGCGCATTCGCGAGGGCGGGCGCCGCGTCCGCGGGCAACCGGCCGCCAAGCGGATGTTGGCTTCCGGCGAACGCGATCTCCGCGCCCGTCGCGCCACCTGCCGCGTCCTCACCGATTGCGCGCGCTGCCAAAGCCACGTGGGCGACGTCCACGCGCTGCACCACTCGCCAGGGTTGGGTTCCGGGCCGCCCGGCAATGGCCTGGGCCGCGACCCGCCTCTGGAAAAGCGGA
>JAYTZZ010000161.1:0-8899 GCA_043741595.1 Hyphomicrobiales bacterium
GCGCATAATCGAGCGCGGCGTCAACGGCATCGAGACGATCGTGCGCTTCACGATCCTCAATACGTTGCCGACATTTCTCGAATTCGCTTTTGCAGCGGCGATCATTACCTACCAGTTCGACTGGACGTACCTCGTCGTCATCATCGTCACAGTCATCGCCTACGTCTGGTTCACGGTGAAGGTTTCCGACTGGCGAATGAAAATCCGCCGGGCGATGAACGAGTCCGATCAGGACGCGCATTCGAAGGCTATCGACTCGCTGCTCAATTTCGAGACGGTAAAGTATTTCGGCAACGAGAAGCTGGAGGCTAACCGCTACGACCGCGCTATGGCGCGCTACGAACAGGCGGCGATCCGCATCTGGACCTCGATCGCCTGGCTGAATATCGGCCAGATTGTCATCTTCACCATCGGGATGACGGTCTGCATGGTCATGTCCGGAATGGCGGTCATGCGCGGTGAGCAGACCATCGGCGATTTCGTGCTCATCAACGCCCTCCTCCTGCAACTGTCGATCCCGCTCAATTTCATCGGCATGGTCTATCGCGAGATCAAGCAGGGGCTGATCGACATCGAGGCGATGTTCGACCTTCTCGATGTGCCGCCGGAGATTGTCGACAAGCCGGGCGCCACGCGGCTGAAGGTCGACGGCGGCCACATTCGCTTCGACGACGTCAGTTTCCACTACGACGCCAACCGCGCAATCTTGAAGGGGATCTCATTTGAGGTGCCGTCTGGCAAGACGGTGGCGCTCGTAGGGCCTTCGGGAGGTGGGAAGTCGACGATCTCCCGATTGCTTTTCCGCTTTTATGATGTGACCGCGGGGCGGATCACAATCGACGGACAAGATCTTCGGGACGTGACGCAGGAATCGTTGCGCGCCGCGATCGGCATGGTGCCGCAGGACACGGTGCTCTTCAACGACACCATCGCCTACAACATCCGCTACGGCGAGCCCGAGGCCAGCGATGACGAGATCAGGCAAGCGGCGGATGTCGCGCAGATCGGCAACTTCGTCGAGAGCCTGCCGGATAGATACAGCACCGAAGTCGGCGAGCGTGGGCTGAAGCTTTCCGGTGGAGAGAAGCAGCGGGTCGCGATCGCCCGCACCGTGCTCAAGGCACCCGCAATCCTGATCCTCGATGAGGCCACGTCGGCCCTCGATATCCACACTGAACGCGAGATTCAGGCGGCCCTCGATCGCGTGTCGCGCGACCGCACGACGCTAGTCATCGCCCACCGCCTGTCGACTATCGTGCACGCCAACGAGATCATCGTGCTTGACGACGGCTGGATCACCGAGCGCGGTACCCACGACGAGCTGCTCGCGCGGGAGGGCCTCTACGCCTCGATGTGGAACCGCCAGCGGGTGGCCGCCGAAGCGGCCGAGGTGCTGCGTGAGACCGGCGAGAGCGACGCGATCGGCTACCTGCAGCGCGAGAATCTCGCCGAGAAGATTCCGGCGGAATAGCTCGCAACTTCACTTCCCCTTCGTTCCATGCTTGTTATGCGGCCGCCCCGCGGCTTTGAAAGATGCGCATGAATTCCGCTGAATCGATCGTCGGTTCGATCAAGGGGATGCTGGTTCCGATCCGGCGCGAAGGCTATCCGTTCATCGCGGCGTTGCTTTTCGTGGCGCTCTTTTTCGGCTGGTTCTGGCAGCCGATCTTGTGGATCGGGCTGATCCTTGCCGCCTGGTGCACGTACTTCTTCCGCGATCCCAAGCGCTTCACCCCGATCGACCGGGATCTTGTCGTCAGCCCGGCCGACGGTCGTGTCGCCAAGGTTGCGATCGTCGTTGCGCCAAAGGAACTCGGACTCGGTGAACAGAGCCGCCGGCGGGTGTCGATCTTCATGAGCGTCTTCGATTGTCACGTGAACCGCTCGCCTGTCGGCGGGCGGGTTGTCCGTATCGTCTATACGCCGGGGAAATTCCTGAACGCCGAGCTCGACAAGGCGAGCGAAGGCAACGAACGAAATGGCCTGGTGATCGAGACCGACCATGGGCCGGTGGGCGTCGTTCAGATCGCAGGATTGGTCGCGCGGCGCATTGTTTGCTTTAGCCACGAGGGCGATGATCTGGCTCCGGGCGAGCGCATCGGGCTCATCCGCTTCGGTTCGCGCCTCGACGTCTACTTGCCCGTAGCGGCCAGCGTTCTTGTCGCCGAGGGTCAGACGGCAATTGCCGGAGAGACGGTCATCGCCCATTTTGGCAATGCCGCTGCAGAACGTCGCGTCAGGATCGACTGAGGCGGCTGATGTCGCTGTTCCAGCCCTTCGATCCCGGTGACGAGAACGGCAAGAGACGGCTCCGGCCGCTGCCGCAAGTGCCCATACGCTCGGTGCTACCGAGCCTCGTGACGCTGATCGCGCTTTGCGCCGGATTGACCTCGATCCGGATGACCGTCGAGCATCGCTTCGACCTCGCTGTCCTTCTGATTGCGGTTGCAGCCGCCCTCGACGCTATCGATGGGCGCATCGCGCGGTTCCTGAAATCGGCGTCGCGCTTCGGTGCTGAACTCGATTCTATCGCCGACTTCGTCAACTTTGGCGTCGCTCCGGCGATACTGATCTACGTCTGGACGCTCGGTGACCTGCGATCGTTGGGTTGGATCGCCGTGCTTATCTTCGTGATCTGCGCGGCGCTCCGCCTGGCCCGCTTCAACGTGGCGCTCGAGGCTGCCGACAAACCCGATTGGCACGCGGGCTTCTTTGTCGGCGTGCCGGCGCCAGCCGGCGCGATGATCGTGATGCTGCCGCTTTACGTAGAGTTTGTCGGCGTCCCGCGCGGCTTCCTGACCGCCCCGCTGGTTCTGATTTACATTGTCGCAGTCGGGCTTCTCATGGTGAGCCGCGTGCCAACCTGGTCGGGCAAGCTGATCGGCAGGCGCATCGCGCGTGAGCTGGTGGCACCGGTCTTTGTCGGCGGGGTCCTCGTCGTCGCCTTTCTCGTCAGCTTCCCGTGGGAAACGATGACGGTGCTTTCGCTGATCTATCTCGGTTGCCTGCCGCTGAGCTGGAACTCATACCGGCGGTACAAGCATCAGGCGGCGAGCGATACAGCGTCCACGGGTTAGCGGCGGTACTCGGTGAGGAGGCGAACACGCTCGGCGAGGGGCATCCGGGGAGCTGCTTTTCGCATGGCACCCAGCGCCGAGGAGCCGGTTTCGGGAGCCATGAGCACGAGGATTTGGCGGAGGCGGGCGATCTGTGCGTCGATTTCCTCGGCAACTTTCGGGTCGTCTCTAGTTGTTCTCGCCGCTTTGCCCATTGACGCCTTCCCTTTGAAAATCAGCCTCTCTTGAAGGTTGGGCGCCGGCAGTTAACGAATAGTTAATGCGACGCCTCTCTTTCCGGCGAGAGATCGGCGATCATGGGTCAACAGAGTCTTGGCGGGGCCGAACGGATGAAGAACGACAAATACCCGCGCGACATGGTTGGTTACGGCCGCCATCCGCCCGATCCGAAATGGCCGGAAGGGGCGCTCATCGCCGTCCAGTTCGTGGTCAACTATGAGGAGGGCGGCGAAAACAACATCCTCCACGGAGACGCCGCGTCTGAGGCGTTCCTGTCGGAGATCGTCGGCGCGCAACCCTGGCCGGGGATGCGCCACATGAATATGGAGTCGATCTACGAGTACGGTTCGCGCGCCGGCTTCTGGCGCCTTTGGCGGATGTTTACCGAGCGCGCGGTACCGGTGACGGTCTACGGCGTCGCCATTGCACTCGCCCGTAACCCGGAAGCGGTCGCGGCGATGCAGGAAGCCGACTGGGAAATCGCCAGCCACGGCCTGAAGTGGATCGACTATAAGGACTACACCTCCACGGCCGAGCGCGAGCACCTCAAGGACGCGATCCGCATCCATACCGAGGTGACCGGCGCGCGGCCGCTCGGCATATACACCGGCCGCTCGTCGATCAACACGATCGCACTGGCGGCGGAGGAAGGGGGCTTCGTCTACTGCTCCGACGCCTACTCCGACGATCTGCCGTATTGGATCGCGAGCTCCAGTGGCTCGTTCCTGATCATTCCCTATACGCTCGACGCCAACGACATGCGGTTCGCGACGCCGCAGGGATTTAATTCCGGCGACCAGTTCTACGCGTACCTCAAGGACTCGTTCGACACGCTCTATGAGGAGGGGCAGGCCGGGTCACCGAAGATGATGTCGGTCGGGCTGCATTGCCGGCTCGCCGGCCGTCCGGGCCGAGCCGCAGCACTGGCACGCTTCATCGATTATGTGGCGTCAAAGGAGAAGGTCTGGCTGCCGCGACGCATCGACATCGCCTGGCATTGGCACGCGCATCACAAACCGGCGAGCTAGCGCCGTTAGATAGTCGGGGCTCGCCGTGGCGACCGCTCGAACTCCCGCAGCTCCGCCGATCAATAGCAGATTTGGGCGACGCGGCTAATGCGAAAACCTTGCTTCGCGCTACTCGATCTTGCGCTCGACATCGTCGAAGGAAACGCCGAGGACGGCTTCGGTCCTCCAGCGCACGGTACACGGCCGTCGCAGGGTCGCCGCATCCATTTTCAACTCGAAATGTGTCGGAATGCCGAGACTGGAGACTTGCAGCATGGCTCCTGTATCGGAAAGATTGCGTACGATGCAGTCAAAGGCTGAAAAACCACCATTGAAAACAATGGTTGCCTTCTTCAGCGTGCGATTGCGTCGCCCCGCCCGCCGATTGACCTCGGCACTATCATCGGCATGCGCTTGCATCGCGAGCCTCGCAGACGCGCTCCCCTTCAAGCCTTGATTTTGAGCCAAACATGCGCGTGAATCGTTGCCGCATCGTGAAGAAAATTTGCGGCCGTAAAGGCTGCGCTAACGATGGTTTGCTCAGAAACCAGCCGTTCTTGCGGCGTAAGCCGGCTTACCTTGGCTGTGAGCAGCTCCAACGCCGCCATAGATTTTGGCCGGACCGCTGGCGACGGACCCGATTTGGCCTTAACGTCAAGTTTCTGAGGCCGTCCTCGGTCGCCGGGCCGGGACGCGGTCGAGAGATGTGGCTCGAGGGGGATGCCGGCAGAGCCTGACATGGAACCATCATAAACCGGTGCTAGCAGCGGCCCACGGCCAGTCGCGCCGGAAGAATTTGTACCCAAAAACAGGGGGAATAAGAATGACCAAGAAACTGATGCTTTCGGTATCGGTGCTGGCGATTTGCGCCCAGACCGGATTCGCTTACGCGGACGCGATGGACGATCTCGTCGCCGCCGCCAAGAAGGAAGGCACGCTTACGACCATCGCATTGCCGCACGATTGGTGCGGCTACGGTGCCGTTATCGACGGCTTCAAGGCGAAGTACGGCCTGACCGTCAACGAACTCAATCCTGACGCCGGCTCCGGCGACGAAATCGAGGCGATCAAGGCGAACAAGGGCAACACCGGGCCGCAAGCGCCCGACGTGATCGACGTCGGCCTGTCGTTCGGCCCGTCGTCGAAAGCCGATGGACTGATCCAGCCGTACAAGGTCTCAACCTGGGATTCGATTCCGGACTCCGCCAAGGATGCGGATGGCTTCTGGTACGGCGACTACTACGGCGTGCTCGCCTTCGAAGTGAACACCGACATCGTCAAGAAAGTGCCGACCGACTGGGCGGATCTCCAGGCCGCCGACTACAAGAACTCGGTTGCCCTCGCCGGCGACCCGCGCGCTTCCAACCAGGCAATCTTCGCCGCCGTCGCGGCGGGTCTCGCCAGTGGTGCCGCACCCGGCGCTGCCGCGGGCGAAGCCGGTCTGAAGTACTTTGCCGACCTCAACAAGGCCGGGAACCTCGTTCCCGTCATCGGCAAGGCCGCGTCGATTGCCCAGGGCGCGACGCCGATCGTCATCCGCTGGGACTACAACGCACTTGCCGACCGCGACACGCTCAAGGGCAACCCGCCGATCGAGGTGGTCGTACCGAAGAGCGCGGTCATCGCCGGCGTATATATCCAGGCGATCAGCGCCTTCGCCCCGCATCCGAGCGCGGCGAAGCTGTGGATGGAGTACCTTTACTCTGACGAAGGTCAGCTTGGCTGGCTGAAGGGCTACTGCCACCCGATCCGCTTCAACGATCTGGCGGCCAAGGGCCTCGTTCCGAAGGAACTCCTCGACAAGCTGCCGCCGGCCGAAGGCTACGCCAAGGCCGTCTTCCCGACGCTTGATGAGCAAGCTGCCTCGAAAGAGGTGATCACCAAGAAGTGGGACGCGGTCGTCGGCGCCGACGTCAAGTAACTAACGACCTCTCCGCCGGCATCGATCGAAAGCGTCGATGCCGGCGTGGAATTTCCGACTATGATGTTCTCTCCGTGCCCATCGCCACGGCGCAGGGTATAAGGGGACGATTGTATAGGGGCCGATGTCGCAGCAGGCTGAACTGCAGGCCAACCCGGTGCTGGTCGCCCGGAAACGTCCTGAGCCGATGTCGTGGGCTTGGCTCGGCGTCGTTCCATTTTTTCTTTTTGCGTTCCTGTTCCTGATCCTGCCGACGCTCTTCCTCGTCATGGGCGCGTTCCAGGACAATGACGGGAACCTCACGCTCGCCAATCTCGGGAAGCTCTCCGATCCGACGATCGTCAACGCTTTCCGTATCTCGATAGAGGTGAGCGCCGCATCCGCGATCGCCGGTGCGATCATCGGCTTCTTCCTGGCTTATGCAGTTGTTCTGGGAGGATTGCCGCGCTGGCTCCGCCCCACGTTGTTGACCTTTTCCGGCGTCGCTTCGAACTTTGCCGGCGTACCGCTCGCCTTCGCCTTCATCGCCACGCTCGGCCGCACGGGTCTCGTGACGGCACTGCTGATCAAGTTCTTCGACCTCAACATCTACTCGTCCGGCTTCAACCTCCTGAGCTTCTCCGGCCTGACGCTTACTTATCTGTATTTCCAGATTCCGCTGATGGTGCTGATCCTGACGCCAGCGCTGGACGGCCTGAAGCGCGAGTGGCGCGAGGCATCCGAGATCCTTGGCGCCAGCCACGTGCAATACTGGATGCACATCGCGCTTCCGATCCTATGGCCGAGCCTGCTGGGCACCACCCTGCTCCTCTTCGCCAACGCTTTCGGCGCGGTCGCGACCGCCTATGCTCTCACCGGCTCGTCGCTGAACATTGTCACGATACTGCTCTTCGCCCAGATCCGGGGCGATGTGCTCCATGACCAGAACCTCGGCTACGCGCTCGCCCTTGGAATGATTCTGATTACTGGGGTCTCCAATGGCGTCTACATCTGGCTCCGCGCCCGCTCCGAGCGGTGGCTGCGATGAGGCGGTCCAACATAGGGTCGTGGATCGCGCTCACGATCGGCGCGCTCTATTTCATCGTTCCGCTCATAGCGACGTTCGAGTTCTCGCTCCGCCTCAAGCGCAACCAATATTCCTTCGAAGCGTACCGCATCGTTCTTGGCGACCCGCAGTTTCAGGCGACCTTCGGCTATTCGACCGCTGTAGCTCTCGCCACGATCGTGCTCGGTGTGCTGCTGGTGGTTCCGACCGCCTACTGGATCCAGCTCCACCTGCCGCGGTTGCGCTCCGTCGTCGAATTCATCACGCTGCTGCCGCTGGTGGTTCCGGCCATCGTCATCGTCTTCGGCTATCTCCGCGTCTACAACTCGTCCTCATGGCTGCCGCTGACCGGAAGCGCCCGAGCGACCGACCTGCTGCTCACCTTTGGCTATGTCACGCTCGCCTTGCCGTACATGTACCGCGCGGTCGACACCGGCCTGCGCACGATCGACGTCCGCACACTGACGGAGGCCGCTGAGAGTCTTGGCGCGCGCTGGCCGACGATCCTCTTCCGTGTCATTTTCCCGAACGTGCGCTCTGCGATCCTTTCTGGCGCCTTCTTGACCTTCGCCATCGTCATCGGCGAATTCACCTTCGCGAGCCTCCTGAACCGCCCCGCCTTCGGCCCGTACTTGCAGTTGATCGGCGCCAATCGCGCCTACGAGCCGTCGGCTCTCGCCATCATTGCTTTCCTGGTGACATGGGCATGCATGGGACTTCTGCAGCTTTTCGGCCGCGCCCGCGCCATGACCGCGCGATGATGGGGACACCGATGTTTCTGGAACTCGAAAAAGTCCACAAGCAGTACAGCGCCAACACTGTCGTCCACGACTTCGACCTGACGGTCGCGCGTGGCGAGTTCGTGTCGTTCCTGGGGCCGTCGGGCTGCGGCAAGACGACGACGCTCCGCATGATCGCCGGGTTCGAAACGCCGACCGGCGGGACCATCCGCATTGACGGCAAGGACGTGACCAATCTGCGCCCCAACCAGCGCAACGTTGGCATGGTGTTTCAGTCTTATGCTCTGTTTCCAAACCTGACCGTCGCCGACAACATCGCCTTCGGCCTGAAGGTGGCGAAGCGGCCGGCCGAGGAGATTAAGGCGCGGGTCGCCGAGATGCTGGCGATGATCAAGCTGCCGCAGCTTGGCTCGCGCTATCCCTACCAACTCTCGGGGGGGCAGCAGCAACGTGTGGCGCTCGCCCGCGCCATCGCTGGGAAACCGAAAGTGCTGCTGCTCGACGAGCCGCTGTCGGCGCTCGACGCCAAGATACGCGTATCGCTTCGTGCCGAGATCCGCGCCCTGCAGCAGGACCTCGGCATCACGACCATCTACGTCACCCACGACCAGGAAGAAGCTCTGTCGATGTCGGACCGCATCGTCGTCATGAATGAAGGGCGCGTCGAGCAGATCGGCGCGCCGTTCGAGATCTACAACTATCCGCGCACGCGTTTCGTCGCCTCGTTCGTCGGCACGCTGAACATTCTGAACGGCAAGATCATCGACCCAGCTAAGGGCCGCATCGCCATAGATGGGCAGGAGATCAGGGCGGTTCGCGGCGTCATCGACGCCGCTGCCGGCGATGTCCGCGCGGTCGCGCTCCGCCCCGAGGCGATCGTCCTCAACGGC
>JAYTZZ010000162.1:0-3817 GCA_043741595.1 Hyphomicrobiales bacterium
ATCAAGGCGGAGACCCGTTTCTCCCTCACCGTCGAATGGCCGGTCGGCGACGATGAGGCCGTACCGGTGGAGCTCGCGGCAGAACCTGTTCGAACCCGCGCACGAGTATTTGAGGGCTATCGCGGATTCGGGGTGATCCTTCCGGACGGACGCCATGCAGAAACTGAGGTAAAGCCTCTGCGCTTTGCTGTATCGCCCCTCGTCGCTCCGCCTCCCACACGGCTTGAGGAGAAAACCGACGACGCCACGACGCGCGAGCTGGAGCCGATCCAACATACGGACGACCTCGACGAGGCGGCGCAGAAGAGTATCGAGCAGGGCTTGCGGCTGCGCGTGGTGGCGAAGGCCGCCGGCGCATCGCCTCCAAGAGAAGAAGCGCCGGTCATGGCGGCCACGCACTCCAACATCGTGCGCCTTCCGGGGTCGCAGCCGACACGGCAGCCGCCGGAGCGGCTGACGGGCACCGAGCGGGAAGCATTTCGCCGTATAGCCGAGGCGCTTGGCACGCGTGGCGAAGACGTCGCGCCGCCGACCGGGGCCGAGGCGCCAACGCCGGCGAGGAAGGAGCCCACGAAGGCGCCCGCGGCAGAAGTCGACACGCGGCTCCTCGATCGCCTGCCGATCGGGATCACTATCTTCCGCGATCGCAAGACGCTGTTTGCCAATCGGCCACTGCTCGATCTCCTCGGATACGAATCCAGTGAAGCCTTCCTTGCCGCGGGTGGCGCCGAGGCGATTTTCCCCGGCGCCCAAGGGCTAGCGGGCAACATCGCCGAAGCGGGTGGCAAACTCGCCGCGCGACGGCGCGACGGCGAAGCAGTGCCGGTAACGGCGTGGCTCCACGCGGTCAGCTTCGGCGGAGCGACGGCGCTGATGCTTTCGCTGAGCGCCAGCCGCGAACGCTCCGGCGACAGCGACGATGAGCTCACCGTCGAGCTGGCGCGAAGCGAGGCGCGGGCGGAGGAACTGGAAGCAATCCTCGATACGGCCACCGACGGCGTGATCGTCATCGACGGGCGCGGCAAGATCAGCAACATGAACCGCGCGGCGGAAGCGCTGTTCGGCATCGAGACGAGCCAGTTTCTCGGACGCTACTTCACCGACCTTCTCGCCGACGAAAGCCAGAAGGCAGCGCTCGACTATCTCGACGGGCTGGCATCAAACGGGGTCGCCAGCGTGCTCAACGACGGGCGCGAGGTGATCGGCCGCGTTCCGCAAGGCGGTCTGATCCCGCTGTTCATGACCATGGGGCGTATCGGCACCTCGGACAAATTCTGCGCCGTGCTCCGCGACATCACCCATTGGAAGAATGTCGAGGAAGAGCTGATCGCGGCGCGGCGGGCGGCGGAAGCCGCGAACGCTCAGAAGTCCGATTTCCTCGCCAAGATCAGCCACGAGATCCGCACACCGCTGAATGCCATCATCGGCTTTTCGGAAGTAATGATGGGCGAGCGGTTCGGCCCGATCGGCAACGACCGCTACCGCGACTACCTGCACGACATCAACGTTTCCGGGGCTCACCTGATGAGCCTCATCAACGACCTGCTCGATCTCTCGAAGATCGAGGCCGGTAAGCTCGATCTTTCGTTCGAGGCGGTGCCGGTCAACGCGACCATCCAGGAATGCGTTGCCCTGATGCAGCCGCAAGCGAACCGTGAGCGGATTATCATCCGCACATCGCTTTCGGCGGGTGTGCCGAACGTGGTCGCCGACCAACGCTCGTTCCGGCAGATCCTGCTCAATCTGATGTCGAATGCGGTGAAGTTCACCCGCGCCGGCGGCCAGGTGATCGTCTCGACGACATTGGAAGAAACCGGCGAGGTGGTGGTGCGCGTCCGCGACACCGGCATCGGCATGAGCGAGAAGGACATCCAGACGGCGCTGAAGCCGTTTCGCCAGGTGGCGATTTCGAAAGAAGACCGCGAGCATGGCACGGGACTCGGGCTGCCCCTGACCAAGGCGCTGGTCGAGGCCAATCGCGCAACTTTCGATATCGACAGCGTCGTCAATCAGGGAACGCTGGTGAAAATCACTTTCCCGACGACACGCGTGTTGGCGGGATAGTCGCGCGCCAAGAAAAAGGCCGCCAAAGCGGCGGCCTTGAAGTCGTGGATCAGCAAGGAGCTTACATCGAGATTCGGAGTTTCTGGATCGAACCGCCGATGTCATTGAAGACGGAAACCAGCTTGTTGACGTTCTGGACGTCGTAGAACTTTTCGTCGTCGCTCGCGCAATTCTTGAGGACGTCGCTCGAGCCGTTCTTGACCTCGACCCTGATCGTGTACACGACGACGCCATCCGGATCGGTGGCCTTGACCTTGCCGGCGGCCTTGATCCCGGCGCACATAGCGGCAAGCCGCTGATCGCGAAGGTCCGTGCGCGTGGACTTCGAGCCAGAGGTCGCTCCCATGCGGCCCTGCCACATGTAGCCGACGCCGGCGTAGAACGATTCGTCCTTGGCGTTGCCCACGTTGTTCTCGTTGTTGCCGTCGGTCATGAGGACGACGATCTTCGTCCACTCGCTGTCCTTATAGGGCTCGCCGTCGGCGAATGGGCCCTTCGGCGAGAGGACATTCCAGCCCCAGGCGAGCCCCGCGGGGATATCGGTGTTGCCCTGAGCGATCATCTTGTTGATCGCGGTGTGGACAACGGCGGTATTGGAGGTCAGGCGAAGCAGCGGCGCGATCTCACAACCGGAGTTCGGGCCGTACTCATAGCCGAGGTTCTGCGTGTTGCCGGTCAACGGCTTGCCGGCGGCGTACTTCAGCAGGTCACCTTGGAGGTACTTCCACTGGAGGTTTGGCGCGACTGGCCCGAGCCCAAGATTCGCGACGATCGCGGCGATGGAAGAGTCGTCGAGGTAGCTGTTGTTATAGGTCTTGTCACCCTTCTTGCCGGGCTCGTCGGGCGCGAAATACGGCACGTACAAGGATTCCACATCGTTCGTATTGAAGCCCTCGCTGGTCTCGTAGGGCATCGGCCGAGTCTCGATGCAGCCGCCCCAACTGGCGTCGAGCTTCTTGAATAGATCGAAGCGGTTGATCTTCTGCCCGAGGAACAAGTTCTTGGCGGCGTCCGACTGGCCGGCGGCGTCGATCCAGTTAGCTGCCTCGTACTGAGAGCCAACGTTGACCGTCTGCGAGAACGGCACAAGGCCGATCCTCAGGTCCGCCGGATTCTTGGTGGCCTTGCTGAGCGTGTCGACAAGT
Source organism: Hyphomicrobiales bacterium (assembly GCA_043741595.1). GTDB lineage: Bacteria > Pseudomonadota > Alphaproteobacteria > Rhizobiales > Kaistiaceae > DASZQY01. Next base: position 3,210 of record JAYTZZ010000162.1, read on the forward strand.
TGGTTCGCAGCGGAGATCAGCGTCTTGATTTTGGTGCCCTGCATGGAGCCGGTGTTATCGAGGACGAGTACCAGTTCGACCTTGCCGATGGTGCGCAGTACCTGGCTGGCGACGGAGACCACGACATCGTTCACGCCAAGCAGGCGGGCGAGCGACATTTCAACGTCGGAGGTGGCCTTGCCAGTAATCCCCTCCCCGGACTGGACGACCGACTCGAGCTTGTAGGGGAGGCCGTTCATGTGGGCTCCGACCCAAGCGTCGACCGCGTCGAACACCTTGGCGTCACTCATGGGTGGCTGGCTGCCGACTGCAAGCACGCCGGCATCGAGCGCATCGGCCAGTTTCTGGCGCACCTGCTCGATGCGGGTGTAGTCGATCGCCGCGCCGGTGGCGCCAAGGAGGGGGATGAGGGCGATCGCAAACATGGTGGCAACGCTGCCGCGCTTGTTCCGCCAGAACGACTTCAACAGGGACATGTGAGTGGCTCCGATGTCGACCGGGAGCGGCTGCCTGAGAGCCGATCCGGGAAGTTTGGATTCATGACGAAGGGTTTGCGGCGAGCCGCCGGAGCATGATGCGGATCATGGCGAGACGGACGAAGGCGACGG
>JAYTZZ010000163.1:0-8812 GCA_043741595.1 Hyphomicrobiales bacterium
AAACGCCGGTGGCCTATGCCAAACATCTCATCGCGCCAACCGGCGCCAAACCGGCCGAGACTCTAATCGCCGCTGGATGAAACTTCAGTGGCAGGTCAGACCGAGGCGCTCAACGAAAGCGTTGTGGAAGAGTGCGTCCGCGGCGCCATCGCTGTTGCCAAGGGAGATCGATATGAGAACATCAATGTCGACACCTCAGAGGTCGAGAAGGTCGTTCTATTTTTGGCGGCTCAAGAAATCATCGCATTGAGCGCTTACTCGGATGGAATGCTTGTGCGAGCGGGCCGAAATTGGCTGCAAGCTAACGCCGACGCGAAGCTATTCACATCTTCAACATCTGTCTGAGTGGGCAGAACGTCCGTGCGAAACGGGCGATGACTTCGCATACCGCGGCTCTTTGCCGGCTGCTATGAAAGCCGCGTGACCGTCGTCGCCACCCTGTTGCTTGCCGAAGCTCCTGCCCGCGCGCTTGTCGCCGCCATCGATGATGACGATGTGCTGTGGATGCGGGCGTTCGACCTCAGCGAGACGGCGCCGGACTCCTGGCAGGTCGCGGTGTATTTCGAGCACGAGCCGGACGCTGCGGAGCGCGCGGCGCTTGCGCGGCTCGCGGGCGAGCATTTCGCCATCAAGCCGCTGCCGGAAACGGATTGGGTGGCGAAGAGCCTGGAGGGGTTGGCGCCGGTGCGCGCCGGCCGCTTCCTCATCCACGGCCGCCACGATCGCGCCAAGGCGCAAGCCAACGACCTCGCCATCGAGATCGAAGCGGGACTCGCCTTCGGCACGGGACATCATGGGACCACCACCGGCTGCCTGCTCGCCATCGACCGGGTCGCCAAGACGCGGCCAATCATCAACGCTCTCGATGTCGGCACCGGCTCCGGCGTACTCGCCATCGCCATCGCCAAGCGTTCGCATTGCGCTGTGCTGGCGAGCGACATCGACCCAGTGGCGGTGAAGGTCGCGCGGGAGAATGTCCGGCCGAACGGCGTCTCGCGATTTGTTCGCACAATCACGGCAACGGGACTAAGCCACGCCGCCATTGAGAAACGCGCGCCCTACGATCTCATCGTCGCCAACATCCTCGCCGGGCCGTTGGTGGCGCTGGCGCCCGCGATCCGCCGCCATCTGGCGCCGGGTGGAGTCGTCATCCTGTCCGGGCTGCTCACCGAGCAACGCCGGCGGGTCGCAGCGATGTACCGCGGTCAGGGACTCGTCTTTGCGGGTGCAATCGTGCGCGGGGAATGGACGACGCTGATCCTGCGCCGCTAGAGCGGGAACGGACCCCGCCCCGCCTCTTCCACCGCGCGGCGGTCGCTGGCGAACGTCGCCAGACCGGCATCGTCGAGGCCGAGGAGAAACGCGTTGATCCGGCGCCGGGACGGCAGCTCGCGCTGGGCGATCGAGCGGGCGACGGCAACGCGCAGCACGCCGCGGGCAAGTCCCGCGCGTCCTCCGCAATCACCAAACGTTGTCGCCATGGTCCGTCTCCATTCGATTCGAACCCCCGAACCCAATCCCTGAATAGGCTCCGGTGCCGGTCTCCAGAACCCGGCCAAAGGCATGCCAGCCCTCCCGATATTGCATTGCGTCATGGGAATGTTGCACTGCCGCAAAGTCGCCACAAATCCACAGCCCGCCTCGTTGTCCCGGAAGCCTTGGCCCTCTAGAAGAAACAAGATGAACGAGTCGCGACCGACCTCCGTCACCGCACGCACCGACCGTCTGAAGAACCTGCGCGCGGCGCTTCGTCGCGCCGGGCTCACCGGCTTCATCGTCCCCCACGCCGATGAGCATCAGAGCGAATACCTGCCTCCATCGGCGGAGCGTCTCGCGTGGCTGACCGGCTTCACCGGGTCCGCCGGAACCGCGGTCGTGCTCGCCGACATGGCCGCGATCTTCGTCGACGGGCGCTACACGCTGCAGGCGCGGAACGAGGTCGACGTGGCAGCATTCGAGCAGCAGCATCTCGTCGAGAACCCGCCCGCAAAGTGGCTTGCAGCAAATCTCAAGAAGGGCGACCGCCTCGGTTACGACCCGTGGCTGATGACGATCGCGGAAGTGCGGCGCCTCGCCGAAACCTGCCGGGCGGCCGAGGCGGAGTTCGTGGCGGTCACCGAGAACCCGATCGACTCGCTCTGGACCGACCGGCCGGAACCGCCGCTCGGGCAAGTCGCGCTGCATCCAGCCGCGTTCGCTGGCGAGGAAGCCAGCGACAAAATCGCACGCCTGCAGGCAACACTGGTCGAGAAGAAGGGCGACGCGGCCGTCCTGACCCAGGCCGATTCCATCGCCTGGCTGCTCAACACGCGCGGCAGCGACGTCAGCCACAACCCGGTCGCGCTCGCGTTCGCCGTATTGCCGGCTGTCGGCAAACCGGAGCTTTTCATCGACAGCCGCAAGCTATCGAACAGCGTCCGCGATGCGCTCTCAGGCGTCGCCGATCCGCGCCAGCCAAGCGAGCTGACAGCAGCGTTGACCGAGCTGGGCAAACGCAAGGCACGCGTGCTCGTCGATCCTCAGACAGCGAGCGAGGCGATCGCCGGCACGCTGCGGGACGCCGGAGCGACGCTCGTCGAAGGCAGCGACCCGGTGTCGCTGCCGCGCGCGAAGAAGAACGCTACCGAGATCGCGGGGACGCGCCGCGCTCATATCCGGGACGGCGCGGCGATGGTGCGTTTCCTCGCCTGGCTCGACCGCGAGGCGCCATCCGGCAAGCTCGACGAGATCGGCGCGGCCGACAAACTCCGCGAATTCCGCGCCGAGACAGCGACCCGCGACGGCTCGGAACTCGTCGATCTTTCGTTCGACACTATTTCCGGCGCTGGGCCGAACGGCGCGATTATCCACTATCGCGTGACGCCGGCGACGGCACGGAAGCTCGACACCGGCGAACTCTACCTCGTCGACTCTGGCGCCCAATACCGCGACGGCACGACCGACATCACCCGCACGATTCCCATCGGCACACCGACGGCGGAGATGCGCGACCGCTTCACGCGCGTGCTCAAAGGTCACATCGCCATCGCGGTCGCGCGATTTCCAGTCGGCGCAACCGGAGCTCAACTCGACAGCTTTGCGCGGAACGCGCTTTGGCAGGCTGGGCTCGACTACGACCACGGCACCGGCCACGGCGTCGGTTCATTCCTCTCCGTGCACGAGGGCCCGGCCCGGATTTCCAAGCTGGGTACCACGCCGCTCGAGCCGGGCATGTTCCTCTCCAACGAGCCCGGCTACTACAAGATCGGCGCCTACGGCATTCGCATAGAGAACCTGTTGCTCGTCCTGCCGCCGCATAAGGTGCCGGGCGGTGAGCGCGACATGCTCTCCTTCGAGACGCTGTCGCTTGCCCCGATCGATCGGCGCCTCATCGACCCGTCGCTCATGACCGCGGAGGAAATCCGCTGGCTCGACGCCTATCACGCCAGCCTGCCGGCAAAGCTCGGCCACCTTCTCGACGATGGCGAGAAGGCGTGGCTCGCGGCGGCGACGCAGCCGGTCTAACCGGGCGGCGCGCCCACATTTCCTGTCATGCCCGCGAAGGCGGGCAGCCAGCAGACACCGTCCATCCAGAGTCATCTCTGGCATCAGCGGCTACTGGGTCCCCGCCTTCGCGGGGACGACAGCAGAAAGTAGCCTCAGTTGAACCAGATGGCGTAGCTGCCGAACGAGCCTTCGAACGCACGGATGATTCCTCTCCATTCCTCACTTGTGAGAACCGGGCCGTCCTCGACATAAGGCAAAGCGGCAGGCCCGGTGATCCACAGCACGAAGTCGAACGGCCGCGGATCCTCGAAGACCTTCCGCAGGTTGATCCCCTGTTTCATCCGCCAATGCGGCATGAGCTTGCGGCCATCAAGAAGCGCGTCGAATTCGTCGAGCACCTTCTCCCACGCCGCGATCTGTTCGGCGTTGACCGGCGATCCGGCAGCGCCGGTCTGGTGCGCGTTCGGTATCCACTCATGGTCGTCGTCGGTCTCAGCGACGACCGCGGAAAAATCCTGCCGGCTCAGCGCAATCATCGACTTCAGGTGCTCGCGGACGGCCGCCATGCGCGCCGGCTCGGACACCGGCCAGCGGATGTGCAGGAAGGAGATCAGGTCGGCGATCGCGCCTTCCGAACTGAAGATGAAGCCATCGCTCGGCGGCGCCAGTGCCATCTGGAACGGCGAATGGGCGCGGGGAAAGAAGACGTGGAAACTGGCGTCGAAACTTTCGTGCCAGTCATGAGCCAGCAGGAACTCGCTGAGCGCCATAAGAACGTTGCAATACCCGCGGAGCCAGAAGGCATCGGCGTGATCGAAGGCGACGACCATCGGCTGCGCGGCGATCTCCGCCACGTCGACTTCGAGGAAGCGCGCCAGCGCGGCGGTCATGGTCTCGTCGGCGCCAACCGTCCCGTCTCCATCGGCGTCGTACCGGATCGTGACGAGATTCACCGGGATCTTCACGTCGCTGGTCCCGATGCCGGCGAGCGTCGATTCCGCAGCCGACAGGTCGGCAACGAACGCGAGGAGGATGGCGCGAAATTTCTCGTAGTCGACGGGCTCAGGGTTCGGATTCTCCGGCACCGGCAGGCGCACGATCGGCATCATCATGGAGCGCGGCGGCTGCAGGCCGTATTTGTAGAGACCCTGCGAGAGATGTTCGATCGCCTGGATGAAGCGGACCATGCCGACGCCGAAGCGGGCTTCGTCGTTGCCGCTGTCCCGGGCGACCATGACTTCGAGCGTCGCAATACCGTCAGCGAGCTTGTCGGATTCCAGCGACTTTACAGTCTCGGTTCGCGCCGCCTCGTCGGCTGATGCCGCCACCGAAATGCCAAAGAGCGCGGCGAGAGCCACCGCGACCAAACCCGACTTACACATATGAACCTCTCCCTGACGCAATACGCTACTTCCGGCCGACGAGAGTGAGCCAGCCGTTCTCGTCAATGACCTTAACGCCGAATTTCTCGGCATCCTTCAATTTTGATCCGGCGCCGGGACCGGCGACCACGAGGTCGGTCTTCTTCGAAACCGAACCCGACACCTTGGCGCCGAGGCGCTCGGCCATCGCCTTTGCCTCGTCGCGGCTCATCTGCTCGAGCGAGCCGGTGAACACCACGGTCTGTCCGGCAACCGGCGACGAGGATGTATCGACCTTCTCGGCATCGAGGATCTTCATTTCTTTGGTCAACGCCTCGACAACGGCGCGATTGTGGCTCTCACCGAAATAGCGGGCAATCGCATCGACCACCGTCTCGCCGATCTGGTCGATAGCATCCATCTCTTCACGCGTGGCGGAATCGCCCTTGGCGACGGCCACCGCTGCATCATGGAACGCTTGCCATGAGCCGTAGCCGCGGGCGAGCTGTTTCGCCGTCGTCTCGCCGACATGACGGATGCCGAGCGCGTTGAGGAAACGGTCGAGGGCAATCGTGCGGCGGGCGTCTATCGCGTCGAAGAGATTGCGCACCGAGACGTCGCCAAACCCCTCGACATCCTTCAGCTTCTTCGGGTTTTTCGCGTCACGCTGGCGAAGCGTGAAGATGTCAGCCGGCGCCTTCACCGGGAGGTCTGCGCTCTCGTAGAAATATTCGATCTGCTTCTCGCCCAGCCCCTCGATGTCGAAGGCGGAACGCGAGACGAAATGGCGGAGGTGTTCCTTCCGCTGGAACGGACAGGCGAACTCACCCGAGCAACGGCGGACGATCCCTTCCCCGCCGGTCGCTGTCTCTTCGCGCACGATCGCGGTCTTCAGCGGGCACGGACAAATCTTTGGGAACTGGAAAGGCATGGCGCCCTTCGGACGTAGCGAAAGGTCGACGGACAGCACTTGTGGGATAACGTCACCGGCGCGCTGAATGGTGACCGTGTCACCAATGCGAATATCGATCGGCTCACCCTTATCGTCGACGCGCAGCGGCTTGCCGTCGCGCCCGAAGCCGCGAATGTAGTCCTCGTTGTGGAGGGTCGCGTTCTCGACGACGACGCCGCCGACGGTCACCGGCTTCAGCCGCGCCACAGGCGTAAGCGCGCCGGTGCGGCCGACCTGGATGTCAATCACCTCAAGCAGCGTGGTCGCCTTCTCGGCGGGGAACTTATGCGCGATCGCCCAGCGCGGGCTCCGCGTGCGGAAGCCGAGGCGCGCCTGAAGAGCGAGCGAGTCAACTTTGTAGACGACGCCGTCGATGTCGTAGTCGAGGCTGGCGCGCTGTTTCTCGATGTCGCGGTAGACCGCAAGCGCCTTGTCAACGTTGGGGCAAAGCCGCATCAGCGGATTGACCGGAAATCCCCACGACTTGAAAGCGGCAACCATGCCCATTTGCGTGTCGGCTGGAAGCTTTGTTATCTCACCCCAGGCGTAGGCGAAGAAGCGCAGCGGTCGCGAGCCGGTGACCGCCGGATTCTTCTGACGCAGAGAGCCCGCCGCAGTGTTGCGCGGATTGACGTAGAGCTCCTCGCCGAGTTCCGCCTGTCGCTTGTTGAGCGCGGCGAAGTCCTTCTTGCCGAGGTATATCTCGCCACGGACCTCGACCACGTCCGGCGCGCCCTTCGGCAGAGTATGCGGGATGTCCTTGATGGTGCGGACGTTGGCCGTCACGTCTTCGCCCGTTTCGCCATCGCCGCGCGTTACGCCGAGAACCAGCTTCCGCTCCTCGTAACGCAGCGACATCGACAGGCCATCGATCTTCGGTTCCGCCGTCAGCGGGATGGGATCGGTCCTTGGGCGTCCGAGGAAACGAAACATCTGCTCGACGAAGTCGCGCACGTCGTCGTCGCCGAAGGCGTTCTCGAGCGACAGCATCGGCACCGAATGACGCGCTTCCGTGAATTTAGATGACGGGCGCGCGCCCACTCGCTGGCTCGGGCTGTCGGCGCGCTTCAGGTCAGGAAAGCGCGCCTCGATTGCCTCGTTGCGGCGACGAAGCGCATCGAATTCGGCGTCGGTAATAGTCGGCGCATCCTGCCCATGATAGCGCCGGTCGTGCCCGGCGATCTCGGCCGCAAGCGCCTTCAGCTCCGCGACGGCCTCGCGCGACGACAGCGCATCGACCGCCTTTGGGGACTCTGCCGCCGCCTTCTTACCGGCCTTCACCACGCTTGCCGCTCCGTTCATATCAATGGGCGAGAATTGCCCGAGCGCGGCGATGCCCGCAAGGGGTTCAGGAAGATGGTTGCGTCGCGGCCCGAACCGCCGCGACAATCGACGGGCGCCAGGCGAACACGAGCGCCACCAGGAACATGACGCCCCCCAGCAGGAACGCGATCCCCGGCAGGTGGATCGGCGCCGCGTCACTGATGAAATAGACGAAGAGCGCCCCGCCGATGGGTGGCGCGATGACCCCGGTCGAGGTCGCCACGCTGCTGATTGCGCCCTGCAGGATTCCTTGTTCGGTCGGCGGCACGATGCGCGTCACCACTGCCTGCGCCGCCGGCCCGGTGAGCCCCCAGCCAAGGACATAGGGAACGGTGACGACATAGAGCATCCACCACTGCGTGACGAAGGCGAGCAAGGTCATGCACACGAAGGCGACCGCGAGGCCAACGATCACGGTGTTCCACTCGCCGATGCGTGGGACCACGAGACGCACCAGCCCGCCCTGCGTGATAACGAAGAGCACTCCGACCCATGCGAACGACACGCCGACTTCCGCCGCGCCCCAATCGAATTGGTAGGCGGTAAACAGAACCCAGGTGCTCTCCAGCAGTCGTTCGGCGAGTTGGGACAGGACGAAGACCACCATGAGGGTCATTACCATGCGGTATTTGCCAATGACGATAAAAGCCCCGATGGGATTGGCCTCCCGCCACTTGAATGGACGACGCAGCTCAGGCGCCAGCGACTCCGGCAGAAGAAACCACGCAAAGATAAAGGCGAGGAAGCTGACCGTTGCGGCGCCATAGAACGGTACGCGCGAGCCAAACTCGCCGAGAAGCCCGCCGACCAGCGGACCGGTGATAAAACCGATGCCGAAGGCAACGCCGATGATGCCGAAATTCTGCGCCCGTTTCTCCGGCGGCGTGATGTCGGCGATGTAGGCGCTCGCCGTCGAGATCGACGCGCCCATGATGCCGCCGACGATGCGCGCCACCGCCACGACCCAGAGATGAGGGGCAATTGCGAGCAGCAGGTAGTCGAGCCCCAGACCGAGCATCGAGAAAAGCAGGATCGGCCGCCGCCCGAATCGATCGGAAAGTGCGCCCATCGCCGGCCCACAGAGGAATTGCATCAGCGAATAAAGCGCGATCAACCAGCCGTAGGTGGACGCCGCCGAGGCGATATCGCCGCCGGTGAGCTCGCGGACGAGTCCGGGCACGACCGGCAGCATCAGGCCGATGCCGAACACATCGATGACCAGCGCTGCGAAAAGGACGGCGAGCTTGACCGACTGCGACATGAAGCGCGTTTTTCCGGTGAACTAGGTGCCGAAGCGAGCTGAATCGGGCTCGACGTGATCGGCGAAGATGTTCTCGAACCGACCCTCGATGCAAACCTCGCCGAGCTGCTTCCAGAACGTCTTGAAATGCTCGGTCTTGAGGTGAGCCTGTTCGTGCACCTCGCGGCTGGAGAAGCACTCCATCACCATCGCCATGTCGGGATCGAACGGACTCAAGCTGAAATCGAAGAATTCGCACCCCGATTCCGCGCGGCACGTCTCAATGTATTCACGCGAGGCGGCGATGAACGCGTCGCGCTTGCCCGGCTTGAACTTGAGCCAGCCCATGATGAACTTCTTCATTCCGATCCCCTTGCCTCAGGCGGCCCCGCGGATCAGGCGATCCGCAGCAGCGCGTGCTTCGTCGGTGATGGTGGCGCCGGCGAGCAT
>JAYTZZ010000164.1:0-3790 GCA_043741595.1 Hyphomicrobiales bacterium
GGCGCTGGTTAAGACGCCGGGCGGGAGATGCGCGGCAACAGCGTATGTAGGCATCCGGGCGCGCTTTTGAAGCCGCCGCAACGCAAAAGGGGCCCGACGCTGCCGCCAGGCCCCTTTTTGGCTCGTGGGAAGGGTACGAAAGGAGGTGGTCTATTTACCGAACTTGCCGAAAAACGCCTCGTAGGGCTTCGCAGCGCCTTTGGCCATATCGGTAACGATCTCGCCGAACCTGGCGACCTGACCAACGTAGCCCTCATAGGCAGTGCGAACGAAATCCGACTGGACGGCGACGACCGTATCGACGCTCTTGGCTGAGGCAAGCTTCTCGAAGGCAACGGCGCTCGCGTCGAGACTGCGCTTGCCGTAATCGGCAACTTCCGTGGCAATCGCCTGGAGGCCTTTGGTAAGGGCGTCGGCGGACTTCAGGGCAACATCGACGTTGTCCTTGCTCAGATTCTGTATGGAATCGAACGCGTTGCTCATGATCTTCCACTCCCTGAATGGGTCGCTCGCATCGCCCGCACCGGGCCACTAGCCAGCACGGCGCAAATATGTGCACCGCACCATTACTGTCAAGCGAAATTTGTGCAGTGCACCATCCGCCCAATTTGGTGAGAAACTGTGGCCCGTTTGCGCTTTACGGAAACGTAACGCGCCTTCCATAGTGTCGAGATTCGTGAGCCGGCGGAGTGCACAAGGGACTGTGCCTCCAGAATTAGTCGGCAGCTTTTCGGGGCGGTGGGCCCTCTAAGCCGCGGGTCAGCGGTACGGGGAACTCCCTGTCGAACAACTGACGGATGCCGGCGTGCGTGATTTTGCGCCGGCAAGGTGCGGAGCAGATTTGATGTTGAAGCGTTGCGGAGCGCTTCTGCGGTCGCGTGGTGGATTCCGGCCCCTGGGCGTTCCAGGCATGGGATTGAAAGCCCTTGCGGTTGCAGGATTGCTGGTAGTCGGCCCGGTGGCGAGCGCAGCGGCAGCTGTGCCCAGTTCCGCTATCGTCGTCGACGCCAAGAGCGGCAAGGTGCTCTTTTCGAGCAACCCGGACAGCAAGCGCTACCCCGCGTCTCTCACCAAGATGATGACCCTCTATCTGCTGTTCGAGGCAATCGAGAACGGCAAGACGAGCCTTGATGCCAAGATCGCCGTGTCGGTCTACGCCGCCAGCCAGGCGCCCTCGAAGCTTGGCCTGAAGCCCGGCCAGACCATTAGCGTCCGCGACGCGATCCTCGCCATCGTCACCAAATCTGCCAATGACATCGCCGTCGCGATCGCCGAGCACGTCGGCGGCACGGAGAAGAATTTCGCCAAGCGCATGACAACCCGCGCCCACGACCTCGGTATGAGCCGGACCACCTTTCGCAATGCCAACGGTCTGCCTGACCCCGGTCAGGTAACAACCGCCCGCGACATGGCGACCCTTGGACGGGCGCTACGCGAGCACTACCCGCAATACTATTCGTATTTCTCGACGCCGAGCTTCGTCTGGCACGGCCGCCGCATCAGCAACCACAACAGGCTGCTCGGACGGATTGCCGGCGTGAACGGCATCAAGACCGGATACACCCGCGCGTCCGGCTACAACCTCGTCACCTCGGTCGACCGCAACAACCGCATGATCGTCGCGGTCGTACTCGGCGGTTCCAGCGGCAAGGCGCGCGACCGGCGCATGGCCGGCCTCATCGATGACTTCCTGCCAAAGGCAAGCCGGGGGGCGCGCACCGCCAGGGTCATAGCCGGCGGGCCATTCACTGACGCGCCGAAGGACGACGCGATTGCGGTTGCATCAGCTCCGCCGATGCCGCGGCCGCGGCCGGCTGATGTGACAAATGAACAGACCGACGCAGTGGTTGCCGCCGCAGGCGATCCCATCGACCTCAAGCCGGCGACGGAAACGAAGAACGTTTTCGCGACTGCATCGGTGGCCTCGGTCATCGGCGCCAATTCGGTCTTCGCGCTTGACACAACTGATACCGCTGAAGGCGACACTGCCGTCGGCGACGAAGCCGCCGATGCAGCGCCGACAGCCCCGGTCCTCAAGGGCTGGCGCATCCAGATCGCCGCATCGCCGACGCAGGCTTCAGCCGAAGAGATTCTCGACCGGGCGCTCGCCAAGGGCGGCAAGGTCCTGGCCAAGGCCGCGCCTTACACCGAACCAGTGAAGTCGGGTGCCACGACACTCTACCGGGCGCGCTTTGCCGGCTTCACCAGCAAGGATGCCGCCCGCGACGCATGCATCTTCCTCGTCAGACAGAAGTTCTCCTGCCTCGCCGTCGCTAACTGATCGGTAGCAACTGACGGGTAGAATTCAGGTCGTACAAGGTCGTTTCTGGTAGCGCGTAAAGGCCTAGCGATGTTTGCCGAGAAGCCAGTCCTTAGCCTGGTTGATTTTCGCCGCGAGGAACGTCGAGCCTCCCTGATCGGGATGCACGCCCTTCATGAGCCGGCGGTGGGCCGCCCGGATTTCCGCCTTAGTGGCGCCGGGAAGAAGGCCAAGGATCTCATAGGCCTGCTGATCAGTCATGGGGCCCGTATCCGCAGGGCCGCGAGACCTCGTGTCACGATCGCCCTCGACGTTTTCACGCCAACCGGGTATCCGGCGGTCGAGATAAGCTTCGAGTAGCGCAGCGCTGTCGCCCTCGGCGGCGACAACCTCGGCAAGCTTCAACAGCGTAGCCTCATCCAAATCATCGAGCGATTGCCCGGCGTGCTCACCACGCAGCACACGACCCGTCATCGTGCCGCTATCGTGATCGAGGCGCATCTCGAACCAATCCGAGCGCACCGTCGACACCGAACCCGCCGAACGTCGCACGCCGCCGAGATCGAGCGGCCCGATGCGGCCGGTGGTGATCGCCGACAAGCCCGCGGCGGCGACGATGAAACCGAGGCCCCAGCGCTCCGCGACTATCAGGACCAGGCCGATCGCCATCAGCACGCCGCCAACGCCATAGCGAATCGTCCGCACAAGGCTGTGCGGGTCGGCGGCGGTGAATGCCCGCGCCAGCAGGAAGAGGATCCCGAGAGCGAACACGCCGGTAGCGAGGTAGGGCATCTACCTACCTTAGCTGCTCGATGAGGAGCCGAGCACCGGAACCGCTCTTCTGCAGCGCCTTCAGCCCACCCGCCGCGTAGACCGCGGCGGCGCGAAGGAGCTGGGCAAGCTGACCGGCAGCGTTCGGGTCGAAGCGCCCGTAGGCGCCGCCGGACAGTCGCGCAAGTTCGCGGAAGCCGCGCTCAACAGTCGGGTCGCGGCCTTCCTGGAATATGAAAAGCCGCACGCCGAGGAGGCCAAGCTCGCCGGCCTTGGCCGCGAGATCGTCGATGGCTTCCTCCTGCGCGTCGCCGACGAACACGAGGACATTGACCTTGCGCTTGCCGGTTTCCTTGCGGGCGTGGGTGAGCACCTTGCCGATCTGCGTGTTGCCGCCGCGAACCTGAATTCCAGTCATCAGGTCACGAAGCCCCTTGGTCTCGCTCACCCATTTGCTGGCGCGGCATTCGTTGAAGCCACGAAAGTAGACGAGCTGGATGTCGAGCCCGCCGACCTTGCCAGCCTCCTCGAACATCTCCGCCTGCAGCTTCAGAGCCGTGTCCCAGGTTGGCTGCCGGCTCATTGTGGCATCCAACGCGAAGATCAGCCGCCCCCGTCCATCGACCGCCGAAGGCGCCATCGCGCGCGCGGAGGCAAGGAACGCGTCAACCTGACCCGACTTGGCGCGCGCGGTAGGCTTGTCGGAGCTCTTCGCGGGTGGACGCTTGGTATCAGCCACTTTGTTCGATCTCTCTGCGG
>JAYTZZ010000165.1:0-3779 GCA_043741595.1 Hyphomicrobiales bacterium
GGCGAGGCGGGTGGTCGCAAGCTGATCGCAATCACGGCCACCGGGGACTATCACAAATGCCAGGGACGGGCCGTCCCCAGTTCTGCTGGTTCGGGATCAGCGATCGTCAGGCGCCACACATCGGCAAGGGCGATCCGGGCGAGCCTAGCCTCAAGAAAGGTACGCACATCTCGCGCTATGCCGACAATTTCGATGAGATCCTGGCTCGCTTCGATGCCAAGGGTATCGCCTATGGCGATTGGCCAGGCACGCAGGGCAAAGTGGACGTGCGCCCCGACAGCGCGCGCGGGGTCTATCTAGAGGATCCAGACGGCATTGGATCGAGATCAACGACCACCACTAGCGCTTGGTGATCGACACTGGCCTGCTGCGCGTCGTCACGACCACCCAGGCAAAATGCAGGGAAGAGATGCGGCCAAGGCCGACGCGGCGGTACTCGAGGTAGTGACGAATGAAGCTCGCCATTGGGACGTTCCTTAGGTGGTGCCCCCGAGTTTCTCGGTTTCTCGGCATGCTTTCCCCACAGGGTCAGCCCGAAGTGGTGAAGAATTGGTTCACCTCAGGGAGCCGAACCTCTGTCGGCGAATCCAATAGCGACCGCATATGACGGATTTATTGGCTGTGCTGGCACGCCTGCCAGGCTTGCTCGGAATCGGGCTGATCAAGCTCTACCGGCTGTTCCTGTCGCCTTGGCTGGGGCGCCAGTGCCGCTACCTCCCGACCTGCTCCGAATACACCGAAGAGGCGATCACGAGATACGGCCTATGGGCCGGCTCGTGGATCGGCTTGGCGCGCTTCCAGCGCTGCGGGCCGTTGGGCGCCTCCGGCCACGACCCTATTCCCGATGCGTTGCCCGGAAATTCGGCTTGGTATATGCCGTGGCGCTACGGCCACTGGACCGGAAAGCATATTCATCCAAACACGCGGCTTGATCTCTAGCCGCACCAGCGCTTACCCGCGCTCGTACGCGGGAGTGAGCAGGAGAGACCGATGATCCACCTGACCTTTCCCGACAATTCCGTTCGCGAATTTCCGGCCGGCGTCACCGGCCGCGAGATCGCCGAGGGCATTTCCAAGTCGCTTTCCAAGAAGGCGGTGGCGATGGCGCTAGACGGCACGCTCGCCGATCTCTCCGACAAAATCGAGAAGGACGCTCGTATCGAGATCGTCACTCGCGACGACCCGCGCGCCCTCGATCTCATCCGCCACGATGCGGCGCATGTCATGGCCGAGGCCGTGCAGGAGCTCTATCCCGGCACGCAGGCGACGATCGGGCCAGTGATCGAGAACGGCTTCTACTACGACTTCTTCCGCAACGAACCTTTCACGACGGAAGATCTGCCGAAGATCGAGGCGAAGATGCGCGAGATCGTCCAGCGCAACGCTCCGTTCACGAAAGAAGTCTGGTCGCGCGACGACGCCAAGCAGGTGTTCGCCGACAAGGGCGAGATGTTCAAGGTTGAGCTGGTCGATGCGATCCCGCCCGATCAGCAGATCAAGATCTACAAGCAGGGCAACTGGTTCGATCTCTGCCGTGGGCCGCACATGGTGTCGACCGGGCAGATCGGCTCAGCGTTCAAGCTGATGAAAGTCGCAGGCGCCTACTGGCGGGGCGATGCGCGCAATCCGCAGCTTACGCGTATCTACGGCACAGCTTGGCACAACGACGAGGAGCTGAAGCGCTACCTCACCATGCTGGAGGAAGCGGAGAAGCGCGACCATCGCCGCCTCGGTCGCGAGATGGATCTCTTTCATTTCCAGGAGGAGGGGCCGGGCGTCGTCTTCTGGCATCCGAAAGGCTGGACGATGTTCCAGGAGCTGATCGCCTACATGCGGCGGCGGCTCCGCGGCACCTACAAGGAAGTGAACGCGCCGCAGATCCTTGACAAGTCGCTCTGGGAGACGTCCGGCCACTGGGGCTGGTTCCGCGAGGCGATGTTCAAGGCGCAACCGGCCGGCGACGACGTCGACGACAGTGACCGCGTCTACGCAATCAAGCCGATGAACTGCCCGGGCCATATCCAGATCTTCAAGCACGGGCTGAAATCGTACCGTGACTTGCCGCTCCGCTATGCCGAATTTGGGGTCCTCCACCGCTATGAACCGTCTGGAGCGCTACATGGCCTGTTGCGGGTCCGCGGTTTCACACAGGACGATGCCCACTCCTTTTGCACCGAGGAGCAGATGGCGGCGGAGTGCCTCAGGATCAACGATCTGATCATCTCTACCTACGCCGACTTTGGCTTCACCGAGTTCGTGGTGAAATTATCGACGCGCCCTGAAAAGCGGGTCGGCTCGGACGCAGCGTGGGACCACGCCGAAGATGTGATGATGAGTGTGCTGAAGCAGATCGTCGATGAGTCCGGAGGCAAAATCAAAACGAGCCTGAACCCGGGAGAGGGCGCCTTCTACGGGCCGAAGTTCGAATATGTGCTGCGCGACGCCATCGGTCGCGACTGGCAGTGCGGTACGACGCAGGTCGACTTCAACCTTCCGGAACGGTTTGGCGCCTACTACATCGCGGCGGACGGCTCAAAGAAGACTCCGGTGATGATCCATCGTGCGATTTGCGGGTCGATGGAACGGTTCCTTGGGGTTCTTATTGAGAACTACGCGGGGCATTTCCCGCTCTGGTTCGCGCCGGTCCAGGTGGTCGTCGCGACTATCACGTCCGACGCGGACGACTACGCCAAGCGCGTCCAGGCCGAACTTCTGCAGGCCGGCCTCCGCGCCGAACTCGACCTCCGTAACGAGAAGATCAACCACAAGGTTCGCGAACATTCCCTCGCGAAGGTTCCGGTCATGCTCGTCTGCGGCAAGCGCGAGGCGGAGGAAGCGAGTGTCAACATTCGCCGGCTTGGATCGCAGGAGCAGACGTCGATGGCGCTGACGGCTGCGCTGCAGGCACTTCAGGATGAGGCGACGCCCCCGGATGTGAAGCGCGCCGCGGCCAAGGCGACGTTGTTCGATTCGGGCACGCTACGGGGCGAGCAGGAGCTGCCGCCGATACCAGGCGGTGCACGATGACGATGGCGCGCCGCCGACTTTGAACGAAGTCCCGGGCGCCAGAAATGGGCCGCCGCCAGTCCGGCCATAGTGCTGTCCGTCGCCCAGGCGGATGGCGTCGTAGGTGATCTGTGTTCCGGCGGCGATCGGAGAGGCCGTGTTGGTGATGACGATCACCTTCACCTGGCTGATCTGGCAGCCGAGTTTCACCCTGAAGGCTGTATCGTCGAGGCGACTCGAGGCGGTCGCGCCACCAGGCGCGATAATCGTCGCGACGGCGAGCAAGAGCCAGGCCACGCGTCGCACGCTCACGGCTTTCCCCAAGGGTTTGGCGAGTTCAGGACTCATTCGCGATCGTACCTACTCCACCAGTACCTCAACGTCGCGGTTGGCGCCTGCTTCTACGGAGAAGTTCTTCTGGTAGGTCTTGCCGTCATGCTTGGCCTTCGCGGTGTAATCGCCGACGGCCAGCACCACGGACGGGAATGCGCCGACGCTTTCGACGACGCTTTCTCCCTCTAGTGTCGTCACCGACCACGCCGTATCGGCCATGGCTTCTCCGCCGTGCTGCTCGACGAGCTTCAAGGTCAGGCGCGCCGCTTTCTGGAAGAGGGTCGCCTCGGTCAGTTTGCCGGGATCGATCTTGATGTCGGCACGGACGATCGCATTGCCGTCGCCGTATTTCGAGACGACGTGGTATGTGCCGGCGTTCAGGCTGATGACGTGTCCGGGCGGGGCATTCGGCACTAGCAGGAAGCGCTCCTCCGAGCCGC
>JAYTZZ010000166.1:0-8767 GCA_043741595.1 Hyphomicrobiales bacterium
GCGGACTCCAGACCTTCGATCGCCGCGACGTCGAGGTGATTGGTGGGCTCGTCGAGGAGAAGAATATCGGGCTCCGGCGCCAGCACGCGGGCGAGCGCCGCGCGGCGGCTCTCGCCACCGGACAGGCGCGACGGCTCCTCGCTACCGGTAAGGCCAAGGGTCTCCAGCAGATGACGGGCGCGATGGTTGGGATCGCCTTCTGTCATGCCGGCCTCGACAAAGGCGAGCGTCGTCGCGAAGCCGGTGAGGTCGGGCACCTGCGGCAGATAGCGCACCGTCACCGACGGCTGGAGGAAACGCGTGCCGTCATCGGCTTCGATCTCGCCGGCGGCAATCTTGAGCAGCGTCGATTTGCCGGAACCATTGCGGCCAACGACGCAGAGGCGCTCGCCCTCCCCCACGGCGAGTTCCACGCCTTCCAGAAGCGGCGTGCCGCCGAAGGTGAGGCTGACGTCCTGAAGGTGAAGAAGCGGCGGCATGGTGGTTATGCCCGCTTGCCCAACAGTCCATCCCCACCCACCGCGCTTCGCGCGGTCCCCCCTCCCCGGAACGGAGAGGGATAAGTGGAGCCCGCTTCAGCGACTGAGTGCGACGACGACGGCATCACGCCGCCGCGGTGTGGCGCTGGTGATCTTTGATGTCGGAGAAGGCGATCTTCGGAGCCCGCTCGATCTCGTAGTTGAGGAGGAACAGCGACGGCGCCATGAAGACCGGCGCCCCGTCGAGATCCTCCGCCATATCGCCGCGATGGGCGGCAATGAAGGCGTCGCAGTCGGCCTTGTCGCCAGCCATCCAGCGGCAGACCGTGAAGCGCGGCTGCTCGAAATCGATGGGCAGGTCGTATTCAGCGGCGAGGCGCGCCTTGAGCACATCGAGCTGGAGGGCGCCGACGACGCCGACGATCTGCGGCGAGCCATCGAGGGGCATGAACACCTGGACGACACCCTCCTCCGCCATCTGACGCAACGCCTCGCGCAGCTTCTTGGCGCGCATTGCATCGGCAACGCGAACGCGGCGGAGGATTTCCGGGGCGAAACTTGGGACGCCGCGAAAGGTCAGGTTCTCGCCCTCAGTCAGCGTATCGCCGATGCGGAGCGTGCCGTGATTGGGGATGCCGACAATGTCGCCGGCGAAGGCCTCGTCGGCGACGGTGCGCTCCTGAGCGAAGAAGAACTGCGGCGCGTTGAGGCTCATCGGCTTGCCGGTGCGCATGAGCTTCGCCTTCATGCCGCGCGTGAGCTTGCCCGAACAGACGCGGAGAAAGGCGATGCGATCGCGATGGTTCGGGTCCATGTTCGCCTGAATCTTGAAGACAAGGCCGGTCATCCCCGCTTCGTCGGGCGCGACGGTGCGCTCTTCGGCGCGGCGCGGCTCCGGCGGCGGGGCGATGGCGGCGAGCCGCTCGATCAGATCGCGGACGCCGAAATTGCGGAGCGCCGAGCCGAACAGCACGGGTGTCAGATGGCCCTCGCGGAACGACGTCAGGTCGAACGGGCGGCAAGCGGCCTTGGCGAGCGCGATCTCCTCGGCCGCGACGGCGGCTTCCGCTTCGGGCAGATACGCATCGAAGGCGCCGGGTCCAAGATTAGTGGTGGGCTCGGGCGCGTCGCCAAGGTCGTCGAGGCGGCGGACGACGTTCTTCTCCAGATCGAACACGCCGGCGAAGGTGCGGCCGGAGCTCAGCGGCCAAGACAACGGCGCGGTATCGAGCGCCAGCGTCTTCTCGATCTCCTCCAGCAACTCGAACGGGTGGCGGCCCTCGCGGTCCATCTTGTTGATGAACGTGATGATCGGAATGTCGCGGAGGCGGCAGACCTCGAACAGCTTCTTGGTGCGCGCCTCGATGCCCTTGGCCGCGTCGATGACCATGACGGCGGAATCGACGGCGGTGAGTGTGCGGTAGGTATCCTCGGAGAAATCCTCGTGGCCGGGTGTATCGAGGAGATTGAAGACGAGACCGGCGTATTCGAAGGTCATCACCGAGGTGACGACCGAAATGCCGCGCTCGCGCTCCATCTCCATCCAGTCGGAGCGCGTCTGACGGCGGCTGGCCTTGGCCTTGACCTCACCGGCAAGCTGAATGGCGCCGCCGAAAAGCAGAAGCTTCTCGGTGAGCGTCGTCTTGCCCGCGTCCGGGTGCGAGATGATCGCAAACGTGCGGCGCAGGCTTGAGGGCGAAGGAGCGGGCATGAGGCGATGGGTTCGGATCGGGAGCGAGGGTTCTAGCCCATGACCAAGCGATGCGCGAACGGCAAATGGGGAGGAAAATCCGGGATTTCCATAGCCGCGCGGACGGTGCGCGCATCATCGCTTCTTCAAACCGAACGCATTCCGGCATGGACGAAACCCGCTCTTTCCATGTACAACTTTAGATGGAACATGGGAGGGAACAACTATGCGCGGAACTACTGTCTTGCTCGGCTTTCTGTTGGCGCTTGGGGCCGTCGCTCCGGCGATGGCCTTGCCGGTGGCGTACCTGCTGGTCGAAACGTCTGGGGGTGACGCGCCTGCGCAATTGGTCAACGGCCTCGGCAACTGCCTGGGGCTGACACACTCATTTCTCGACACGACCGTCGTGCGGCTTGAGTGCGACGATCTCAAATACATGAGTAAGGCGCTGACCGACATCGCCGAGAAGCCGGGCGTGAAAAGCGTGTCGACGTGGATGATCCGGAACCAGTAGTCGCCGCGAACCCCACCACGCCTTGCTTTGTACTCTGCCGACCCTCCCCCCGGATCAAGTCCGGGGGCTTCGGCGCGCTCTCGCGTTCGTCACTCGAACAAGCCACCGGCATGTTTCGTTCGCTTCGCGACCGCTCCTCACCCCACCCACCACGCTTCGCGTGGTCCCCCCGCCCCCTTTGGGGAGGGATAAGCGGAGTTCGCTTTGCGTCAGGTGTCCTTGCGGCCGTAGTCGTCCTGAAGGCGGACGATGTCGTCCTCACCGAGGTAGTCGCCTACCTGAACTTCGATGAGGGTCATCGGCTCGCTGCCCGAGTTGGCCATGCGGTGGATGGCGCCCAGTGGAATGTAGGCGTGCTCGCCCTCCTTCACCGGCGTCGTTTTCAGCGATTCCATGTCCTTGCCGACGGTGATGTCAGCGATGCCGGCGACGACCGTCCAGTGCTCGGCACGGTGGGCATGCTTCTGCAGCGAAAGACGCCCGCCGGGATTGACCACGATGCGCTTGACCTGATGCCTGGCGCCCTGATCGAGCGACTGGTAGTAGCCCCACGGGCGGAAGTGGCGGACGAAATCGCCGAGGATTTTCTCGGGCCCCGCCTGAATCGCGGCAACCAGATCCTTGACCGAGCCGGCGCGCTCGCGCGTAGTGACAAGCACCGATCCATCGGCGGCGACAACGACGACGTCATCAACACCAACGACGCCGACAGTGTACCGGTCAGTGCTGACGTAGACGTTTTTTGCATCGACGATGGTCGCATCGCCGGTGACGACATTGCCCGCGCCATCCTTTTTCGCCGCATCCCACACCGCAGACCAGGTGCCGAGATCGGACCAGTCGAACCTTGCTTCGACGACGGCGGCAAGCTTCGTCTTTTCCATGACGGCGTAGTCGATGGAAAGCTGCGGGCTGGCCTCGAAGTGATCGCGGGAAAGCGTCGCGGTGCTTCCATTGACGCTGGCGGCGGCAACAGCGGCATGGGCAGCGGCGGCAATCTCGGGCGCGTGCGCTTTCAGTTCCGCCAACGCGGTGGCGGCGCGGAGCAGGAAGATGCCGGAGTTCCAGAGGTAGCCGGCGGCGACGAGTTCCCCTGCCCGCGCTGCATCCGGCTTCTCGATGAACGCGTCGACGGCTTTTGCCCCTTCAGGAAGGCGAGCGCCCACCTTGATGTAGCCGAAGGCAGTGGATGGCTCGGTCGGCTTGATGCCGAAGACAACGATCTTGCCGCTTTCCGCCGAGGGAATCGCCTCGGCGACGGTGGCAGCGAAGCCGGCGGTATCGCCGATGACGTGATCGGCGGCAAGGACGAGAAGCGTCGCACCGCCATTCTTCGCAGCGACAAACGATGCGGCAGCAGCTACCGCCGCCGCAGTATCGCGGCCAACAGGCTCAAGCAGGATTGTGGCCCTGGCGCCGGCCTTGGCGAGTGCCGCAACGACCAGATGGTGGTGGTTGGCACTCGCCATCACGACCGGCTCGGCGAAGCGGCTCCGATCAGCGATGCGGGCAAGCGTCAGGGCGAAGGTCGATTCGCCATCGACGAGGGGAAGGAACGGTTTCGGTGCATCCGTCCGCGACGCGGGCCACAAGCGCGTACCCGCGCCACCGCAGAGGATAACCGGAACGATCACGCGAGCCTCACTCACACTGGGACGCGGTTACGTAGCGAAAAACCGCCGCGTTGGGAACTGACGGCATCGCTCGTGGAGAACAATGTTACCCCCCTCCCGAAATCGCCGCGCGATTTTCGACCCCCGATCGGGTCGGGGGCAGGCTCTCCCCTCAAGGGGGAGGTTATCCTCACCAATTCGGCCGAACTCAATCTCCGCTACACGTCGGCCCGGCGAGGCTGGGCGGCGGTGTGCTTCAGCCAGTCGATCATCTCGCTGACGTTGGCGGTGGCCAGCGCGATGCTGGAGTCGGCAGCGCCGTAGTAGATGCGAACCTGTCCATCCTGCTCGACCCAACCGCACGGAAAGACGACCTTGTCGACGTCGCCGAAGCGCTCGTAGTCCTCCTGCGGCTGGAAGATCCATTCGTCGGAGCGGTAAATGACCTGCGTCGGGTTCTCCAGATCGAGAAGAGCGAGGCCGAGCCGATAGATGGCGCCGGACGCGGTCATGCGGACGCCGTGATAGAGGAGCAGCCAGCCCTCGGGAGTCCACAGCGGCGGCGGCGACAGGCCGATCTTGTTGGCATCCCACCAGCCGCCACGGCGCGCCCACAGCAGAATGTGGTGATCGCCCCAATGCTTCAGATCGGGCGACCACGACAGCCAGATGTGGGCGCCGGAAGCGGACGTGGTCGGCACCGGGCGGTGGAGCATCGCCCAGCGGCCCTTGAAGCGAACCGGAAACAAGGCCGCGTCCTTGTCATCCGGCGGCATGACCGGGCCGAGGCGCTGGAAGGTCTTGAAGTCGGTGGTGGTCGCGAGCGAAACCAGCGGTCCGCCGACCGAGAAGGCGGTGTAGCAGATCGCGTATTTCTTCTGTTCCTCGAGGTAAGTGATGCGCGGATCCTCGACGCCCCAGATTTCCTCCGGGTACTTTTCCGGCTCAGGGACAAACGTCGGCTCCTTGTCGAAGCGCCAATTGCTGACGCCGTCCTTGCTGCGCGCGACGGTGAGGTGCGAATGGCCGCGGTGATCCTCGACCCGTACCAGCAGCAAGGTGTCGCCCTCGAAAAGCGTGGCACCGGGATTAAACACGGTGCTCGCCCGGTAGGGCAGGTCCTTCGCCGTGATGATCGGGTTCTGCTTGTGGCGGACGAAGAGTCCGCGGAAGGGAGCCTGGGTCAGCATGTCTCGGGCCTCACAGGTTGGGGGCGCTTGCGGCGCGCTCGGGAACCGCTGTTGCGGCCTTTGGTGGAACCTTGACCGGCGCCACCGCGATCGGCGGCTTGCTGCGCGCGGCGGAGATGTCGTGAACCGTGATTTCGGCCGTACCCATCGCGATGTGCAGGGCGATCAGCGAATGCAGCCAGGCGAGCGTCGACTCGGCGCCCTGATTCTGATTGATGCCTTCCGCCTGGAGGCCGTCGCGGCAGCCGCCCGTAGCGTGATCGACCACCGGCTGGCGGAGATCGTTGCGGCCAACGAACCATTCGAAACAACGACGGGCCTCGTCGAGCCATTTGCGGTCGCCGGTGACGCGATACGCCTCAAGCTCGGCGCCCGCCATGTGTTGCACTTCGATCGGCTGCTGGTCGAAGCGCGCCTTGGAGCCGCCGCGTTTGTACCAGCCGCGATTGCCGATCGGCACGAAATGACCCTTGGGATCGGTCTGCAGATCAACGAGCCATTTGAGCGAGGCGAGCGCGGTGTCGACCATCGCCTTGTTGCCCATGCGCGTGCCAGCAGCGATCAGAGCATGCGGGATCAGTCCATTGGCATAAGCCAGAACCTCTTCCGGCCACGGCCACTCGGGTTTGGCGTGCGCCGTGAAGAGACCATGAATCCGCTCGGCAAGGACGGTCTGGGCGCGACGTACTTCGGTCGCCCCGCCGAACCGACCGAGATAGGCCTCGATGCCGAGGAGCGCGTATGCGCACGCCCGCGGCGCCGTGAGTTCCATGGCGCGCGGGAGGGCAAGTTCGAACAGGGACATGGCCGCCGCCGCCATGCTCTGCGACGGCGACCCGAGCACGGTCTGACCGAGTGCCCATAGGGCGCGGCCGTGGGAATCCTCGCTGCCGCTCTCTTCCTGCCAGCGCCGGTCATAACTCATGAAGTTGCGGAAGCGGCCGTTGTCCGGATTGAACGCCTGTTGCAAAAAGCCGAGATAACGATGGGGGAGCCCGCCGAGATCATCCCCTTCCGGGACGACGTTCTGGGCGAGAAGCGTGACGATCAATGCGCGGGCGTTGTCGTCGGTGCAGTAACCGTGGTCGCGGTCGGGAATGTCGAAGCGGGCGTGCTGCAGAATGCCGGTGTCATCGGTCAACACACGCAGGTGATCGAACTTCGGCACCGGCAACTCGAACGTGGTGGTCGTCTGGAGGGTCTTGACAAGATAAGCCAGCGGACGAACGCCGCGCTCGCGGCGGACGTCGCGGAAGAGCTTCAGATAACGCTTTGCCACCTCGCTCCAGATCATCGGACGAGCGGCGACGTAGGCGCGCTTGCGCATGGCATTGCGCCCGACATCGTCGGAAAGCAGATCGACGATTTCGCGGGCTATCGCAGGGGCGTCGCGGAAGGGAACAATGCGTCCATGATCTTTCGCGAGCATCTCCTCGGCGTACCAGTAGGGCGTCGAGACGATGGCCTTGCCGGCGCCCAGCGCGTAACTCAGCACGCCGGAGACGATCTGCTCACGACCGAGGTAAGGCGTGACGCAAACGTCGGCGGTCGAGAGAAAATCAAGCAGCGTCGGGGTGTCGATGAACTGGTTGTAGAAGACAACGTGATCGCTGACCCCCAGCTCGTGGGCGCGGCGCTGCAGCATGTGACGGTAAGCCTCGCCGTCGCGGCGCTTCACGTCGGGATGGGTGGCGCCGAGGATGGCGAAGATCGCCTCGGGGTGGGCACTAACGATCTCCGGAAGCGCGTCGATGACGTACTCAAGCCCCTTCCCTTCCGACAACAATCCGAAGGTCAGGATCACCTTCTTGCCGATTACGCCGAACTGATCCTTGTTGTAGGAGGTGTCGAGGAACGGCATGTCGGGAACGCCATGCGGGATGATAGCGACGCGCTCCTTGGGCACGGCGTAGACCGACGTCAGGATATCCCGCGCCATCTCGCTCATCACCACGACGCGGTCGGAGAAATCACCGATCGCGGAGATGATCTCCTTCTGCTCGCGGCTGGGTTCGCGGAGCACGGTGTGGAGGGTGGTGACCACCGGCATGCGCAGGTTCTCGAGCGGGCGGAGCACGTAGCTGCCGGAGCTGCCACCATAGATGCCGAACTCGTGCTGCAGGCAGACGGCGTCGACCTGATTCATGTTGAGGTAATCGACGGCCTTGCGGTAGTCGGCGAGCGTCTTCTGGGCGATTTCGAAATGGACCTCGGGCGGATACGCGTATCCCTCGGCGGCGTCGTTGAGCGCGACGGACCACCACTCGGTGTTGGGCGCCTCGGCGGTGAGCGCGGTGAGAAGGTCGTTGGAGAACGTGGCTATGCCGCACTGGCGCGGAACGTACGTGCCGATGAACGAAACTTTCTTAGGACCGGTACGGCGTTTTGGCGGATCGGCAGGCATAGGCCCTCCTTCTGTCGATAGAGGAAAACGCCCCGCCGAGCCAAAGGTTCGGCTCGCAAAAAAAGAATTTGGTCCCGAAAAGGGGCGAAAACTCGGCGCCGCGCGAGAACTCAGGGGATTTCGTAGATCTTTATGCGCTCAGTGACGCCTTTCAGCGCCTGGTGCTGGTAACTAGGCTTCAGTCCGTGCTTTGCAAGCAGCGCGGTCGATGCTGCGTTCTCGACTACCGGCTCGGTAGCATAGATGGAGCGGTCGACGGCAAGATTCTGCACGCGCGAGGCGATGTTCACTGTCTGGCCGAAGTAATCCTGCCGGTCGTTGAGATTGACGGCGAGGCACGGGCCTTCGTGGATGCCGATCTTGAGGAGCAGATCCTCATGGCCGCGCTCGTCGTTGAGGTGCTGCATGCCCTCGCGCATACGTAACGCCGCGGCAATCGCACGGTCGGGCGTGACGAACGTCGCCATAACCGCATCGCCGATGGTCTTGACCACGGCGCCGGTCTCGTCGGCGACGATCTCGTGCAGAACATGGAAGTGCGAGCGGACGAGATCGTAGGCGGCGAGATCGCCGACGCGCTCATAAAGCTCGGTCGAGCCCTTGAGGTCGGTAAACAGGAACGTCAGCGACAGTATCTTCAGGCGCTGGTCGATCTCCAACGCGTCGGTACGGTAGAGATCGCGGAAGGTCTGGTTCGAAAGCAGGCGTTTCGCGGTCAAGAACGGGCGACGACGGCCGAGGATGCTCGATAGAATCTCCCCGTAAACCCAGATCGAGGGCAGCGTCCTCGTGTCGGTCTGATTCTCGAGCGCGATACGGAGAGGGCCGGGCCGCATCTCCAGGACGCCGGTGGGCGCGGAAAGCTTGTTGTAGACGA
>JAYTZZ010000167.1:0-8758 GCA_043741595.1 Hyphomicrobiales bacterium
GGGTTTACGACGGTCAGCACCGCATTGGTCGAGCGCGGCTTGTCGAGCGCGGCGAGTAATCTCTCTTTGGTCATGATAGGCCCCAAGCCTGAAAGTGACTGGCGATCACGTCGACGCCCGACGTGTCGGTTTCCGCTCAGCATCACCAGAGCCCGCCAACTAAAGCAACCGGCCCCCGCCACCTGCAAGAGAACGCACCAACTTAGTCGGCTCAGCCTGCCGGTTTTCTTTTCAGTAAATCCAGGCTTTCTGAGACTTTCTGGCGGATGGGGTGGGATTCGAACCCACGGAACCCTTGCGGGCTCGCCGGTTTTCAAGACCGGTGCCTTCAACCACTCGGCCACCCATCCGTCTAGGGAAGCAAGCATTTAGCAGCCGCAGCGATGAGCCGAAAGCCCGAACTGGCACCCGTTTGGCACCGCCGCCGTTCCACCTTCATGCGGTGAATGCTCTGTTTACTCCGCTGGACGTAACTGATGTGGCAGTGGAGCCGACCAACACCGCAGCGCTCACCCTGACCAAGAACTCGGGGGCCTTTGGCTACACGGAATTTGTATTGGGTATGGTGCCGCTGCACATCAAGACCAACACGTCAGGGCAAATCCGCAGCCGACTCAGTGTTTCCGGTGCCGCAGATCGCGTCGGCATCTTCACCTTTGGACCGGCCCGTCACCGACCGAACAAAACCCAAATCGCAGCAACGATCACCACAACCACCGCAGCGATCGCGACTGCCCACACCGCATTCTTTGCGCTCGGGGCAAGCCCCTCATCGGTTGCGAGTCCCGGCTCAGCCGGGTTTTCAATGTCGTCCACGATCTTCTCAAGCTGGTTCTCTTCACGCTCGCGTTTGCGTAACCAGTCAAACATGCTTGCCCTTCCTGAGCTTCACGCCCGGACCGTCGCCATTTTCCGGAGTGAAGATCACGCCGGCCTTTTCCAGTGCCTTGCGGATGGTCGCCATTGCCTCGGCCGACGCCGCCGGCTTTCCGGAGCCTTCCGCCCGCTTCAACATCATTGTGGATACGCCCGCTCTCTTGGCGACCTCTGGCTGAGACAAACCCGTTGAACGAACCGCACATTTCAAGACCGGTGCCTTCAACCACTCGGCCACCCATCCGCTGAGAGATCAATGCCTTGGCGGAAAGGCCCATGCAAGGCAGGGCCCCAACTCTCGGAAAAGCCGCAGCACGGTTGCCGAATCGCCGCCATTTTGATCCATTTGGGCCGCGCCTGTTAACCGGTGGTTAAGGGTCCCCGGGCGATCAATCAATGTGCTGGGGGCAGCGGCGGGACGAGGGGTAAGTTTGAGAGTCTGGGGCGAAGGAAGCGAAGCCGCTTCGGTGGTCGGCGCTACTGTGCGTCTGCCAGCGATGTTGGGTGGTGCACGATGGTGAGCCGCGGCGCTCTCCGTGCGCTGGCTGTGGTCGCCGTGGCCGCGAGTCTTGCCTCGTGCTCTTCCTCTGGGCCATCGGTCAAATTCAAGCAGCACTCCAAGGAATATTTCAGCGAGAAGCACTATGGGCCGGCGAGCCCGCGCTTGGTTGACGTCGGCGAGCCTGTGCCGAAGGGCGGCGGTCGCGTTGTCGTCGGCGACTCCTATAGCGTCGCCGGCAAACTTTACACGCCACGCGAAAACCCGCGTTATTCGGCGACCGGTCTTGCATCCTGGTATGGCGAAGCCTTCCACGGTCGCTTGACGGCGAATGGCGAGATATACGACGTCAACGGGCTCACCGCTGCTCATCCGACGCTGCCGCTGCCGAGTTACGCTCGTGTCACCAACCTTCAGAACGGCCGGTCGATGATCGTGCGCGTCAACGATCGGGGCCCATTCGCCCACGATCGCATCATCGATCTTTCGTCGCGCGTCGCCGATATGCTCGATGTGAAGAATGAAGGCACGGCCCGCGTGAAGGTTGACTACGTAGGGCCGGCGCGCATGGACGGAATGGACGAGCGCAAGTTGCTCGCCTCCTACACAGGCCCCGACGAGGGATCGAGCGGCTCGATGGTGGCATGGAATCGCGCACCTCAGCCGGCCGAGACGGTCATCCTTGCTTCCGCCCCGAGGCCGCGCATCCGCCCGGTGCTCGCCGGAGCCGCGCAAATACCAGTACCTGCCTTCGACGATCCGCAACTGCTGATGCCGGCTTATGCGCCCGCCGAGGACGACCTGCTGGCGCCGCTCATCATGCGCGCGGGCTTCACCAGTTCCTACGCAGGCAATCCGCCACGGACCGGCGCGCAGCGCGCTGCCAACGACCTTGCCGACCCGGACTTGCGGTCGGCGCTTGCCCGCGCCGCGGCGAAGAAAGCGGACGAGCTCGGACTTCGGCCGACGGTTTCTCCCGGCGCTTCTGGAACCGCGGTGGTGCAGATCGGCTCGTTCTCCGAGCCCGCGAACGCTCTCCGGATAGGCAAGGCATTTCGCCGGTTTGGCCAAGTGGAAAGCACACTCCAGCAAAGCGGGGCGAGGATCCTCACCGTCGTGCGTGTGACGGTTGATCCATCTGTTGCACCGGCCGCAGTCGTCGATGCGGCAGCGGAAGCCGGTCTGGCCGGAGCCTTTGTCCTCGGCCGCTAGCCCTGTCGAACGCTGATTGATCAGCACTGGCATCTCTTGCTATGCCACAGGCGGGGGCTGAGATTGTGGAGCATCGATCCATGATGCCGTTGGGCGCCCGGTTGATCGCCGCAGTTCTGCTGACGCTTGGCCTTGCCGGCCCTGCCTCCGCGCAGGTCTTCGAGACGCGCGCCGGGCACGCCATCCTCATCGACGTCGAGACCGACACCGTTCTCTTCCAGCGTGAGGCTGACGCGCGCATGCCGCCGGCGAGCATGGCGAAGCTGATGACCATGGCGGTCGTATTCGACACGCTGAAGACCGGCAAGCTTGGCCTCGACGACGAATTCCAGGTCAGTGAGAATGCCTGGCGGACGGGCGGCGCGAGCTCCGGCGGATCGACGATGTTCGCCAAGCTCGGTTCGTCGATCAAGGTCGACGATCTCATCCACGGCATCATCATCCAGTCGGCGAACGATGGCTGTATCGTCATGGCCGAAGGCATCGCAGGGACAGAGGCGACATTCGCCGAGATGATGAATGCCGAGGCGCGCAAGCTTGGCCTCACCGGATCGCATTTCACGAACGCTACCGGGCTTCCTGATCCCGACCAATATGTGACGGCGCGCGATCTCGCCCGGCTCGCCAAACACATCATTGTCGATTTCTCCGAGTTCTATCCAATTTACGGCCAGACCGAATTCATCTGGAACGGCATTCGCCAGCGCAATCGCAATCCGCTCCTTGAGATGAACATCGGTGCCGACGGCCTGAAGACTGGCTTCACCGAGGAGTCGGGATACGGGCTCGTAGGGTCCGCCGTGCGCGAGGGGCAACGTATCGTCCTCGTCATCAATGGCACCAAGTCGGAGAAGGAGCGCGCCGAGGAGGCGCGCAAGCTGATGGACTGGGGCTTCCGCGCCTTCGAACGTGTCAATTTCTTCGCGGACGGCGAGGTGATCGGCGAGGCGAACGTCTTCGGTGGCGATCAGGCGGGCGTGGGTCTTGTCAGCAAAGGCTCGATCGACGTGCTGTTGCCGCGCGGCAGTCGCGACCAGATCAAGGGGCGTATCGTCTATCAGGGCCCGGTGCAGGCGCCGGTCGAGGCCGGCCGGGAGATCGGGAAACTCGAACTCACCGTCAATGAGCAGATTCTTCGCGAGGCGAAGGTTTATGCGGCCACCGACGTTGGTGTGGGAAACACACGCCAGCGCGCCGTCGACGGTATCCAGGAACTCCTCCTCGGCTGGTGGTAGAGTGCGTTGCGGATGAAGAAGGCAGTCGCGAAAGCTGGTTGGAAGAAGAGCGGTCCGGCGAAGGATGTCGACGCATACCTCACGGTCCTGCCGAAGGACGTACGGTCGGCGCTCGAAAGCCTCCGCAAGACGATCAAGGCAGCGGCGCCAAAAGCCGTCGAGAGCATCAGCTACCGGATTCCGGCGTTCAAGCACCACGGGATGTTGGTCGGGTTCGCGGCGTTCCCCAAACATTGCAGCTTCATCCTGATGAACCTGCCGGTCATGGAGGAGCACAAGAAGGATCTCGCACCCTACGACGTGTCCGGGTCGACTATTCACTTTGACTCCGCCAAGCCGCTTCCCGCGACACTCGTCAGGAAGCTCGTCAAGGCGCGTATTGCGCAGAACGAGAAGCGCGCGAAGAAATGAACCGCCCTTGACCCCACCGATGCCATCTTCGATGGTCCGCGCGGGCGGAGGGCGCAATACCAAGGATGCGATGGCCGGCAAGTTCATAACCTTCGAAGGCGGGGAGGGGGCCGGCAAGTCCACCCAGATCAGGCGGCTGGCCGAGACGCTGGAGGCGGCCGGTCACACTGTGGTGGTGACACGCGAGCCGGGCGGAACACCAACCGCCGAGGAGATACGCCGCATGCTGCTTGCTGGCCTTGCGGAGCAGCTTGGTCCGGACGGCGAGGCGGTGCTTTTCGCGGCGGCGCGCGCTGACCATGTCGAGCGCGTCATCCGTCCTGCGCTGCGTGCGGGGAAATGGGTGCTCTCCGATCGTTTCTCGGATTCGACCAAAGTGTACCAGGGCGTCGGTGGCGGAGCCGACAAGGGCGTTCTCGACGCCCTCGACCGCGTTTCGGTGGGCCGCACGCAACCCGACCTCACCATTGTCCTTGACGTGCCCGTGGAACTTGGACTCTCACGAGCCGCCAGACGTATGGAACAGAGCGGCAAGGCGCCCGACCGCTTCGAGCGCGACGACATCGCTCTCCACGAAGCCCGGCGGCAGGCATTCCTTGCAATCGCCAAAGCTGAGCCGAAGCGCGTGGCCGTGATCGACGCGACACATTCCGAGGAGGCGACCGCCGACGCTGTGTGGCAGACGGTAACTGCGCGTCTTCTCGAACGGGCTGCCTGAGATGGCGCGCGCCGCAGCCACGGTCGAAG
Source organism: Hyphomicrobiales bacterium (assembly GCA_043741595.1). Classification (GTDB taxonomy): domain Bacteria; phylum Pseudomonadota; class Alphaproteobacteria; order Rhizobiales; family Kaistiaceae; genus DASZQY01. Next base: position 4,981 of record JAYTZZ010000167.1, read on the forward strand.
CCGCTGACCTGATCCGTTTCGACAGGATCGAAGATTGGCCAGCCCCCGAAGAACAGCCAGCCTGGTTCGGTGGTATCGAAGCCGAGCGGACACTCCTCGATGCCTATCGCTCCGGTCGCATGCATCACGCCTGGCTGATCGGGGGACCCAAAGGCGTCGGCAAGGCGACGCTTGCCTTCCGCTTCGCCCGCTTTGTGCTCGCCCATCCAGATTCCAACACGGCAGAGGTCGCTGCCGCTGTCGATCTTTCGGTTCCGGAAGCGAGCCCGGCATTCCGCAAGGTCGCCAACCGCGCCCACCCGAACCTTCTCGTGCTGGAGCGGCCGTATGACGAACAAGCCAAACGGTTCAAGTCCGAGCTGACAGTCCCAGAAATCCGCAAGACCGTCTCCTTCTTCGGCTCGACCAGCGGCGAGCTCGGCTGGCGCATTGCCGTGGTTGACCCGGCGGACGATATGAACCCGAGCTCCGCCAACGCACTGCTCAAGGTGCTGGAGGAGCCACCGTCGCGCTCGCTGTTCTTGATCGTCAGCCATGCGCCGGGGAGGGCGCTCCCCACCATTCGCTCGCGTTGCCGGAGGCTGGAGCTGTCGCCATTGTCGCCCCAGGCGATCGCCGGCGCCATTCGTGCCCACGGCGACGCCGACGACGATCTTGAACTTGCCGCGGCTCTGGCCGGGGGAAGTCTCAGGCGGGCTATTCTCCTGATGGAGGGCGGCGGCATCGAGACGTACCGTGACCTGACCAAGCTGCTCGCCCGGCTCCCCGACATCGACATCGAGGCGATGCACTCTTTCGCCGACAAGGTCTCGGGGAGGGGGGACGACGATGGCTGGGCAGGATTCACGGACATGCTTTCCGCATGGCTAAATCGCCGGGTAAGAGGCGAGGCGGAGCCTGAAGGCGGCATGTCGCCGAGCCCCGCTGTGACGCGTACGCCGCTTGAAAGGTGGGCCGAGGTATGGGAAACCTTGCGCCGCTCGGTCGACGACACCGACGAATACAACCTCGACCGCAAAAGAACGGTACTCTCGATCCTCATGGCACTCGCCCGCGCGACCCGAATGTGACGCTGCTGACTGGCTGATGGCCGGTCACCGGGATGTTTGACGCGCGAACACACCCGACTGCGAGAGGCGAGAAAACCATGCCAGCGCCTAAATTCTATATCACCACTGCAATTTCCTATCCGAACGGCGCGCCGCATATCGGCCACGCCTATGAGGCGTTGGCCACGGACGCGATCGCGCGCTTTGCGCGTCTCGACGGTCACGATGTGTATTTTCTGACCGGCACCGACGAGCACGGCATCAAGATGAAACAGACCGCGGCGCGCGAGGGCCTCGAACCGCGTGCGCTCGCCGACCGCAATACACCGTTGTTCCAGAAGATGGACGCGGCGCTCGGCCTCTCGCACAACGACTTCATCCGCACCACCGAGCCTCGCCATCACCGCGCCTCGGCGGAAATTTGGCGGCGGATGCAGGCCAAGGGTGACATCTACAAGGACACGTATGCCGGCTGGTATTCTGTCCGCGACGAAGCCTACTACGACGAGTCCGAGACCGAAGTGCGGGCCGACAACGTGCGCTATGGGCCCCAGGGCACAGCGGTCGAGTGGCTGGAGGAGGAGAGCTATTTCTTCCGGCTGTCCGCCTACCAGGACCGCCTGCTCGCCTTCTATGAAGCCAACCCGGAATTCGTGGGGCCACCAGAGCGTCGGAACGAGGTGATGAGCTTCGTCAAGGGCGGGCTGCGTGACCTTTCGCTTTCGCGCACGACTTTCGACTGGGGCATCAAGGTGCCCGGTGATGAAAAGCACGTCATGTACGTCTGGGTCGATGCGCTCACCAACTACATCACCGCCGTTGGCTTTCCAGACGAAGAATCGCCGCTCTGGCGCTACTGGCCGGCGGAGCTGCATGTCATCGGCAAGGACATCGTGCGCTTCCACGCAGTGTATTGGCCGGCGTTCCTATGGTCAGCCGGACTGGAGCCACCGAAGCGCATCTTCGCGCACGGTTTCCTGTTCAATCGCGGGGAGAAGATGTCGAAATCGGTCGGCAACGTGGTCGACCCGTTCAGCCTGATCGAGACGTATGGGCGCGATCCGGTGCGCTACTTCTTCCTGCGCGAGGTTCCGTTTGGGCAGGACGGATCCTATAGCCACGAAGCGATCCAGCAGCGTATCAACGCCGACCTCGCCAACGATCTCGGCAATCTGGCGCAGCGATCGCTGTCGATGATCGCGCGCAACCTCGATGGCGTTCTTCAGGAACCCAAGCCGCTCTCGACAGAGGATAAGAAGCTGTTGGCTGACGCCGACGCGCTGCTGGCGCATTGTCGCACAGCCATGAAGACGCAGCAGATCCACTTGGCACTCAACGCGATCTGGGCACTGGTGGCCGACGCCAACCGCTATTTCGCCGCCGCAGCACCATGGGCGCTGAAGAACACTGATCCTGAACGCATGGGCACCGTGCTCTACGTCACGGCAGAGGTCATTCGCCAGGTGGCGATCCTCACGCTGCCGGCGATGCCCGACGCCGGCGCGAAGCTCCTCGATCTGCTTGAGGTGCCTGAAGAGCAACGTTCGTTCGCTTTTCTCGGCGCCAACGGGCGACTTGGAGTGGGCGTGAAACTACGGCCTCCGGAACCAGTCTTTCCGCGCTACGTTGAGCCGGGAACCGAAAAAGCTGGCTGATCCATGCTTGTCGACAGCCATTGCCACCTCGATTTCCCCGACTTCGACAACGATCGCGACGCCATCGTCGACCGCGCCCGTGCTGCTGGTGTCGGCACGATGGTGAGTATTTCCACGCGCGTGGCCAAGTTTCCGGCGCTGAAGGCGATGGCGGAGCGCTACTCGCGCATTTATTGCTCGATCGGCACGCACCCGCATAACGCCGCCGAGGAGCCGGATGTCACAGCCGACGATCTGGTGCGCATCTCCGCCGACCCGATCGTGGTGGCAATCGGCGAAGCCGGGCTCGACTACCACTACGACAATTCACCTCGCGCAGCGCAGCGCGAGGGCTTCCTGCGCCATATTGAGGCCGCGCGGCGGACAAAGTTGCCGCTTGTCATTCACGCCCGGGATGCCGACGACGACATCGCGGCGATTCTGAACGAGGAAACGGGAAGGGGACCCTTCCCGTTCGTTCTGCATTGTTTTTCTTCGAGCGAAGCGCTGGCAGTGCTCGGACTGTCGCTGAACGGGTACGTGTCGTTCTCGGGCATTTTGACCTTCCGAAGGGCGGACGAACTGCGCGCTATCGCAGAAGAGGTGCCGTTGGACCGGCTGCTGGTCGAGACCGACGCGCCCTACCTTGCCCCCATTCCTCATCGCGGCGAACGAAACGAGCCGTCCTATGTCATTGAGACTGCTTCGGTTCTGGCGATCGTCAAAGGCGTAACACCGGAGGCGCTCGCCGCCGCAACGACGGAGAATTTCTTTCGACTCTTCAGCAAAGTTCCCCGTCCTTGACCGCCAAACTCAAAATAACGGTGCTCGGCTGCGGTTCTTCGCCCGGGACCCCCAGAATCGGAAATGACTGGGGCGCGTGCGACCCGAACGAACCGAAAAATCGACGCACACGTTGCGCCATTCTCATTGAGCGCATCGAGGGCGCCGCCATCACGCGTGTGCTGGTCGACACCGGACCAGATATTCGTACGCAACTACTCGCCGCCTGCGTTAACTCTATCGACGGCGTCGTTTATACCCACAGCCACGCCGACCATGTTCACGGCATCGACGACTTGCGTGCCTTCTGGC
>JAYTZZ010000168.1:0-8686 GCA_043741595.1 Hyphomicrobiales bacterium
ATCGGCTGTCAAGTTGCCCTCGACTTTGCCGATCTTGACGACGAAGGCCGGCCGGGCGCGCCGCGTGAGCGGCAAATGTCGGACATCGTACTGATCGCGGCCAGCGAGGCGGGATACTGGAACCTCGTCCGGCTGGTATCCGACTCCTTCATGCGTACGGATCCGGCCGTGCGTCCGCATGTGGCTGTCGCCGACCTTGTGGAGCGCAACGCGGGGCTGATTGCTCTTACCGGCGGACCGTCGGGACCGATCGACCGGTCGATTGCGACCGGGCAGGAGGCGCTCGCGGCGTCTCGCCTCGATGCACTGATGACGATCTTTGCCGACCGCCTCTACGTGGAGGTTCAGCGCCACGGCACTGCGACCGAAGACGCCGTGCTCCCTCTGCTCGTAGAACTCGCTTACGCCCGTGGGCTGCCGCTGGTCGCCACCAACGAGGCGTTCTTTCCAGCACGAGAGGACTACGAGGCCCATGACGCGTTGATCGCGATTGCCGAAGGCGCGGTTGTCGGCGACGGAAACCGGCGGCGGCTGACCGAAGAGCACTACTTCAAGACCCGCGCCGAGATGGCGGCCCTGTTCGCTGATCTTCCCGAAGCAATTGAAAATACTGTTGAAATATCCATGCGCTGCGCATGGTGGCCGCGCGCCCGGAAGCCCATCCTGCCGCGCTTTGCCGAGACGACGGCGGACGCCGGCACGGCGGAGAAGGCAGAAGCCCTCATGTTGCGCGACGCGGCTGAAAGTGGCCTCATCAAGCGGCTTGCCGTGCACGGTCTCGCGCCCGGGCTCGCCGAGGACGACTACACCAAGCGGCTTGCCTACGAGCTGAACGTGATCGAGGGCATGAAGTATCAGGGCTATTTCCTGATCGTGGCCGATTTCATCCAGTGGGCAAAGGCTCAAGGGATTCCTGTAGGGCCGGGCCGTGGCTCTGGCGCCGGCTCAGTCGTCGCGTGGTCGCTCACCATCACCGACCTTGATCCGCTGCGATTCAATCTCATCTTCGAGCGGTTCCTCAATCCCGATCGTGTGTCGATGCCGGATTTCGACGTCGACTTCTGCCAGAACCGCCGCGATGAGGTCATCCAGTACGTTCAGCAGAAGTACGGCGCCGATCAGGTGGCGCAGATCATCACCTTCGGCACGCTGCAGGCGCGCGCCGTCCTCCGCGACGTCGGTCGCGTTCTTCAGATGCCCTACGGCCAGGTCGATCGCCTCGCCAAGATGGTGCCGCAGAACCCGGCGAACCCGGTGACGCTATCGAAGGCCATCGCGGATGAACCGCAACTTCAGGCGGCGCGCGAGGAGGATGAGCGCGTGCGTCGGCTCCTCGACATTTCGATGAAGCTCGAAGGTCTCTACCGCCACGCGTCGACCCACGCCGCGGGCATTGTTATCGGCGACCGGCCGCTCGATCAGCTCGTGCCGCTCTATCGCGACCCGCGGTCGGGCATGAAGGTCAGCCAGTTCAGCATGAAATGGGTGGAGCAGGCCGGCCTCGTGAAGTTCGATTTCCTCGGGCTGAAGACGCTGACCGTGCTCGATCTCGCCGTCCGGCTTGTCGCCAGGCGAGGCATGACGGTCGATCTCCTGAAGATTCCCCTCGATGACAAAAAGAGTTTCGAGCCGCTCGCCCGCGGCGATACGGTCGGTGTGTTCCAGGTGGAATCGAGCGGCATGCGCCGGGCCGTCATCGACATGAAGCCCGACCGCTTCGAGGATCTGATCGCGCTGGTCGCCCTCTACCGCCCCGGTCCGATGGCGAACATCCCGACCTATTGCCTCCGAAAGCACGGCCGCGAGCCCGTGGAATACCTGCACCCGCTGCTTGAGCCGATCCTCAAGGAGACCTTCGGGATCATCACCTACCAGGAACAGGTGCAGCAGATCGCGCGCGACATGGCGGGCTACACGCTCGCTGAGGCGGATCTCCTCCGCCGCGCCATGGGCAAGAAGATCAAGAAGGAAATGGACGCGCAGCGCGACCGTTTCCTTTCAGGATCGGTGGCGCGCGGCATCGACCGCAATACCGCCAGCACGATCTTCGACGCGTGCGCGAAATTCGCCGAATATGGCTTCAACAAATCGCACTCGGCACCCTATGCGCTGATCACGTACCAGACCGCCTACATGAAGGCCAACTTTCCGGTCGAGTTCATGGCCGCGTCGCTAACGCTGGAAAACGGCAACACTGACAAGATCGCAGAGTTTCGTCGAGAAGCCATCCGGCTCGGCATTCCGGTGCTGGCGCCGTCGGTGAATCGGTCCGGTGTCGAGTTCGATGTTTCGGAGGGCCGCATCTTCTACGCGCTTGCTGCCATCAAGGGTATCGGTGCCCAAGCGATCGAGCATCTCGTCGAAGTTCGCGCCGACAAACCGTTCACCGATCTCGCCGATTTCGGCCGTCGCATCAACCCGAAGATCATCAACAAGCGCGCGCTCGAAAGTCTGATCGCCGCCGGCGCGCTGGACGATCTGGAGCCCGACCGGGCTCGGCTCACCGCCGGCGTTGAGCGCATCCTTGGGATGGCGACGCGCCTGCAAGAGAATCTTGCCGTGGGGCAGGGGGATATGTTCGGCATTGTACAGGATCGCCAGCCGCTGGTCCTTCCGACGGTCGAGCCGTGGCTCGCTGCTGAAAAACTGCAGCGCGAGCATGACGCCGTTGGCTTCTTTTTGTCCGCGCATCCGCTCGACGAATACCGGGCGGTGCTCGAAAAGATGCGCGTGCAAACCTGGGCGGAATTCTCCGAATCCGTTCGCCGGGGCGCCAGCGCTGGCCGCCTCGCCGCCACCGTGACCTCGCGTCAGGAGCGCCGGACCCGCACGGGCAACAAGATGGCAATTCTCCAACTTTCGGACTCGACTGGGTCGTTCGAGGCCGTTGCATTTTCAGAGGAACTCGCGAAATACCGCGACTTGTTCGAGCCCGGAAAATCCGTCGTCGTGCTCGTTGGCGCCGAGGAGCGGCCTGAGGGCATCAACGTCCGCATCCAGTCCGCAGAGTCGCTCGACAAGGTCATGGCCGGGCTGAAACAGATCAGAGTTTTCGTGCGCGACGAAGTTCCATTGCCAAGTGTGCAGAGGCAGCTCGGCGGCAAAGGCGAAGGCGAGGTCAGTCTCGTGCTGCTGCTGGAGAAGGGGCGCGAGGTGGAGATGCGACTTCCCGGCCGCTACGCGGTGACGCCGCAGATCGCCAGCGCCCTCCGCGCGGTTCGGGGCGTGGTGCAAGTCGAGCTGGTCTGATGTGGCGTCAGGCGCTCCTCACGGGCGCCGTTTTCGTCGCCGTAGTGTCCACTGCTTCGGCAGAGCCTTATCGACTGGCGCCGTATAAGGACGACCTGTTCAAATATCCGGCCGTCGTCGAGTCTAAGGATGACGGGGCATACGTCGTCGTCTCCTACGACAAGCAGCGCGACCTCTATGGGCGCGACGAGATCCTCGAGAAGCGCGCCAAGCTCGCCTACGTCACGCCCAGCCGTCAGCGCACTGTCGAGTTCAGGGTGGACGGCACGCCACTCCGTTACATCGGCGTCGGCAAGATCGACGGCGGAGCGAAGGCGGTCGTCATCTACATCCATGGTCAGGGCGGCAACCGCTTCCAGGGCGCCAACGACTGGACCTTCGGCGGCAATTTCAACCGCATCATGAATCTGATGGCGCGGAATGACGGCGCGTATCTCTCGCCGCATTTCACCGACTTGGAAGAAAAGGGCGCGAGCGAAATCAAGGCGCTGATGCTTGATCAGGCGACCCGGTCCCCGGACGCGGCGATCTTCATCGCGTGCGGTTCGCAGGGCGGTTCGATTTGCTGGGCGCTGGCTCGCGACCCCGATGCGGCATCGCATATCGCCGGGTTAGTGCTGCTCGGATCGAGCCACGACGACGGGTTTTTCAAGACGACGGCGATAAAGCCTAAGGGCCGGCGAATCCCGATCTACATCGGCCATGGCACAGCCGACCCTATCTTCGGTTGGGAAGCGGAAGCCGCGTTCTACCAGAAGGTCCGAAAAACGGTGCTCGGCTACCCGATCAAGATCGCGCTCTTCGACACCGGAGTACATGGCACGCCCATCCGCATGACCGACTGGCGACTGGTACTCAACTGGATGCTGGAAGTCGGCGGGAAATAAGCCTTCCGCAGCCGGTTCAATCGGGCTCGCTCCCTTGCTTTCCAAAGACTCCCCCCGTATATACCGCGCCATCTCACACGCGGGGTTTGGGTCAATCGGCCGGTTCGACCGGACGAACGATCCTTCCGGTGCCCGAAAGGGCTTCATCCCGCGGCGGTCATAACCGGTCAAGGAGCACGGTAGTCATGGCACTGCCCGATTTTTCTATGCGCCAGCTGTTGGAAGCCGGCGTGCACTTCGGCCACCAGAAGCATCGCTGGAACCCGAAAATGACGCCGTACCTCTACGGTGTTCGCAACAACATCCACATCATCGACCTCGCCCAGACAGTGCCGATGCTGCATCGTGCCCTGCAGGCAGTGAGCGACGCGGTCGCCGGCGGCGGTCGCGTGCTCTTCGTCGGCACCAAGCGTCAGGCGGCGGAGCCGTTGACGGCGGCGGCAAAGCGCTCGGCGCAGTACTACGTCAACGCCCGCTGGCTCGGGGGGATGCTGACCAACTGGAAGACCATTTCCAAGTCGATCGCGCGTCTGCGCGAGCTGGAAGGCTTGCTGTCGGGTGACGCTCAGGGCCTCACCAAGAAGGAGCGCCTGACGCTCACCCGCGAGATGACGAAGCTCGACAAGGCGCTTGGCGGCATCAAGGAAATGGGCGGCGTGCCCAACCTCCTGTTCGTGATCGACACCAACAAGGAGAAGATTGCGATCGAAGAGGCCAATCGCCTCAACATCCCGGTCGTGGCGATCATCGATTCCAACTGCGATCCGGACAACATCACGTACCCGATCCCCGGCAACGATGACGCTGGCCGCGCGATTACGCTTTACTGCGACCTGATCGCCAAGGCCGCGATCGATGGCATCGGCAGAGCCCAGGGCGAAGCCGGCATCGACATCGGCGCGGCAGCCGAAGTACACGAGCCGGCGATCCTTGAAGCGATGGTCCCGGACACCGATATGTCAGCGGCCGAGGCAGTCGAGCCACAGGCGGCACCGGATCGGTCGAAGAAGCGTTCCGCAACGCCGGCGGCGCCGATCTTCGCCGTGCCCGAAGGCAAGGCTGACGACCTGAAGAAGATCGATGGAGTCGGGCCGGCCTTGGAGCGCAAGCTCAACACACTGGGCGTGACTCGCTTCGACCAGATCGCCGGATTTTCCGACGACGAGGTTGCCAAAGTCGATGACGCGCTCAACTACAAAGGGCGGGTGACCCGCGACGATTGGGTCGGTCAGGCGAAGGCGCTCGCCGCCGGCTAGGCGCCCACCACCGTCAGTTTCGGTGCGAGGCGCACTCGATACGGATACGAGGACATTGCCATGACTATCTCCGCGACGATGGTGAAGGATCTCCGCGACAAGACCGGAGCCGGCATGATGGACTGCAAGGCCGCGTTGACCGAAACAGCGGGCGACGTCGAGGCGGCGATCGACTGGCTGCGGGCCAAGGGTCTGTCTAAGGCGGCGAAGAAGGCCGGACGCGTCGCGGCCGAGGGCCTCGTCGCCGTTGCCACCCACGGCAAGCGCGCGGTGATGGTCGAGGTCAACTCGGAGACCGATTTCGTTGCGCGCAATCCCGAGTTCCAGGCGCTCGCTTCGTCGATTGCTCAGGCCGCTCTGCAAACTGACGGAACCGTCAGCGCGATCCTGACGTCCAAACTTCAGGGCGGCGCGGTCGTTGAGGACGCCATCAAGTCGGCGATCGCGACGATCGGCGAAAACATCTCGCTTCGTCGCGCGGCGTCGATCGCTGTCGGCGAGGGAACCGTCGCGAGCTATGTCCACAGTGCGGTGGCGCCGGGCCTTGGCAAGATCGGCGTCATCGTTGGCCTGGAGTCGTCCGGCAACGTCGAGAAGCTCGCGCAGTTCGGCAAGCAGGTGGCAATGCACGTTGCCGCAGCGAACCCGCTTGCGGTCCGGGCCGAGGACGTCGACCCGGCCGTGGTCCAGCGGGAGCGGGCGATCTTTGCCGAGCAGGCGCGGGAATCCGGTAAGCCCGAAGCGATCATCGAGAAGATGGTCGAGGGCCGCATCCGCAAGTATTACGAGGAAGTCGTCCTGCTTACGCAGGCCTTCGTAGTCGACACCGAGAATACCGTTGAGAAGGCGCTGCAGGCTGCCGAAGGCAGTGTCGGTGGGCCGATCAAGGTGACGGAGTTCGTCGCCTTCCGACTGGGAGAGGGAGTCGAGCGCGCGGAGAACGACTTCGCTGCCGAAGTCGCTGCCGCCGCAGGCGTGAAGTCCTGAAAACACATGGGGTTCTGGCCGTGACACGGCCGGAACCATCGTGTATCGGGAAGGCCATTGCTGCCAACGAGTCGAGCCTATGAAATCGCCGCTTCGCTACAAGAGGGTCCTCCTCAAGGTCTCGGGCGAAGCGCTTCTCGGTAGTCAGACCTTTGGAATCGATGACGCAGTCCTGACGCGCATTGCCGGCGAAATCGCGGAAGCCGCGAAGCTGGGTGTCAAGATCGGGGTCGTTGCCGGCGGCGGTAACATCTATCGCGGCATGAACATCCAGAAGGCGGGTGGCAACCGCGTCGCCGGTGACCAGATGGGTATGCTCGCCACGGTGCTGAATTCGATTGCGCTGCAGCAGAAGCTCGGTGCCCTCGGAACGCCGACGCGCATCTTCTCGGCGCTGGCGATGCCGGCGATCTGCGAAACCTTCAATCAGCGGAACGCCGAGGCGGCTTTCGAGGCGGGCGATGTCGTGCTGTTCGCAGCAGGCACCGGCAACCCCTTCGTGACCACCGATTCAGGCGCGGCGCTCCGCGCCGCTGAGATGGGATGCGACGCACTCTTCAAGGGAACGCAAGTCGACGGCGTCTACACCGCCGACCCCAAGAAGGACAAGAACGCCAAGCGATACGACACGCTCACCTATGACAGCGTCGTGAAGCAGGGCCTGCAGGTCATGGATGTCGGGGCGGTCGCTCTTGCCCGCGACAATGGTATTCCGCTCATCGTATTTTCGATCCTGCAGCCGGGTGCTTTCGTTGATATCCTGAGAGGGCAGGGCCGGGCGACAGTGGTCTCCGGCTGAGGATCAACCGGTCGCAATCTGCCTCGGTTGAACACCTGCGACGAAACCATAGCTATTTGATTTGTAAGCAGGGGACACGATGAATACCGCCGAACTCAAGCGCCGCATGCAAGGAGCGGTCTCCGCCCTCCGGGGGGAGCTTTCGGGCCTGCGCACCGGCCGGGCCTCGTCGAGCCTGCTTGAGCCGATCCACGTAGACGCCTATGGCGCGTCCATGCCGCTTAATCAGGTCGGGTCGATCAGCGTTCCGGAGGCTCGGATGCTATCGGTTCAGGTTTGGGACAAGGCGCTGGTGAGCGCGGTTGATCGCGCCATTCGCGAAGCCAATCTTGGTCTCAATCCGATCATGGATGGCACGTTGCTCCGCATCCCGATCCCGGACTTGACCGCCGACCGGCGACAGGAACTGGTCAAGATCGCGCATAAGTACGCCGAGCAAGCACGCATCGCCGTTCGTCACGTCCGCCGCGATGGCCATGACGAACTGAAGAAGGACAAGGCCGGCGGCATGAGCGAAGACGACCAGCGTCGGCTTACAGACCAGATTCAGAAGATGACTGATGATACGATCTCGGAAATAGACACAATCCTCGCCACCAAAGAGGGCGAGATCACTCAGGTCTGAGGTCAGCGATCGGATAGCGGCCATGCCTGTCCTTGCCGATCAAACCGCGGTGCCCGCAACGCAAGGGGGCGGGGCGTTGCCGCGTCATGTCGCGATCATCATGGATGGCAATGGTCGCTGGGCCGCCGCGCGCGGGTTGCCACGCAGTGAAGGCCACCGCCGGGGCGTCGTAGCGGTGCGCCAAACAGTCAAGGCAGCGATCGAACTCGGCCTCCATCACCTCACGCTCTTCTCGTTCTCATCGGAGAACTGGTCGCGCCCGGTCGAGGAGGTCGATTTCCTCTTCGGCTTGTTCCGCCGCTACATCCGCCGCGACGTCGTTGAACTTCATTCGGCCGGCGTCAGGATCTCGGTCATCGGCAAGCGCGATGGTTTGCCGGCTGACATTCTCTCCATGATCGAGGAAGCCGAAGCGCTGACCATTGGCAACCGCAGGCTCGAGCTGATCTTCGCTTTCAACTATGGAGCCAGAGACGAGCTGGTGCGTGCCGTTCGCGCTGTTGCGAGTGAGGTAAAGAACGGCAATCTCGATCCCGCGTCGATCACCGAGACGACGATTACCGATCACCTTGACACGGCCGCGTTCCCCGACCCCGATCTCATCATTCGCACCAGCGGCGAACTGCGGCTGAGCAACTTCCTGCTCTGGCAATCGGCGTATTCGGAGCTCGTCTTCCTGCCGGTGCTGTGGCCCGATTTCGGTCGCGAGGCGCTGAAGGAGGCCATCGACGAATTCGGTAACCGGTCCCGGCGCTACGGCGGGCGGAGCACCGAGTGACCCTCGGCGCCGCCGGCGAACGAAGGGCGACTCCCGGCAACACGGGCGACTTCGTTACGCGCATCGTTTCCGGGGTCGCATTGGCCGCCATCGCTCTTCTGGCGG
>JAYTZZ010000169.1:0-19326 GCA_043741595.1 Hyphomicrobiales bacterium
AGGGAGGAAGTACCATGCGTAGCAATACAGCCTTGAGACAGAGTGACCATCAGCCAGCGGCTGATGCGGGGATATCTCAAAAGATGGACGGGTTCGCGCGGGCACTAACAGAACTCGGTCGCGAGCATGGCATCGGTGTTGAGGGAGCGATCCTCTATGCGATGGAGCAAGAGGACTACGCGTTTTCCTATTCAGTGGACGATGAAAGTCGGCTTATCCGAGCCTGACTGTCAGACCGGAATTTGGGAGTGGGATTCCGATAGGTGGGTCCACTCCCAACGTCGCTCGAAGTACGTCCAAGACCATCTGAGGGTCGAGCGTTGTCCCGATCATCGCATCCGATTCCGGGCGGTGATGTTCGGTGGGCTTTGCCCGATACACGACAAGCGAACGCCCTTCAGCGATGGCGCGCCGTGCTAGCCCGCGCATGAAGTACATGTTGAACTGAGACTCGGCCAACGTCTAAGCGGCGGTATAAGGCACCGCCACCATAATGACGCCTCGCTTCGTATTCCTTTCGGCCTTGTCCCTAAAGCTATGCTCGGCGTTAAGGGCGGCTGCCAGTGAATCGTCCTGTCCCGCCTGCGGCGGCAGCGTGAAGCAGCGTTGGCCAACGGGTCTTGCCTGCTTCCGTCAGATGATTACTGAGGTACAGCCCACGCCCGCCAATATCCGCGTCGATCTCTTCGACCATCAGTGGTCGCGTGCTGCCGTCCAAGTTTTCAAACGCCAATCCCATCGAACGCTCTCCTAACGAATCGGTGATTGCATATGCAACCTAGCACAACCGTTGGGAGTCGTGTTCGTCAACTACATAATCGCCTTCCGGTTGCAAGAACAATCCATGAACAGCGGCGGAAAAACCGCTGGGAAGCATCACCTCTAAGCCAGCCGCTTCTCCACTGCGTCCCAGATGAGGGCGGCGATATCAGCGCCGCCGAATCTCTTCACCTCGCGGATGCCCGTAGGAGAAGTAACGTTGATTTCGGTCAGCCAACTGCCAATGACGTCGATGCCGACGAAGATCAGACCGCGCTCTCGGAGCGTCGGGCCGATGGCGTCGCAGATCTCGCGATCGCGGGCTGTGAGTTCGACGGGCTCCGGCTTGCCGCCGACGTGCATGTTGGATCGCGCCTCGCCCGCCGCCGGCACGCGGTTGATCGCGCCGACCGCTTCGCCGTCGACGAGGATGATGCGCTTGTCGCCAGCTCGCACCTCCGGCAAGTAGCGCTGGACGACGAACGGCTCGCGGAAGGCGCCCTCGAACATCTCGATGAGGGCGACGAGATTTTCGTCGCCGCCGGCGATGCGAAAGACGCCGGCGCCGCCGTTGCCGTAGAGCGGCTTGATGATGATATCGCCGTGCTCCCGCCGAAAGTCGGCGATGCGCTGGCGGTCACGCGTGATCAGCGTCGGCGGCGTGAGCTTCGGGAATTCGGTGACAAACAGCTTCTCCGGAGCGTTCCGCACATGCGCCGGGTCGTTGACGACGAGCGTTGCCGGATGGATGCGCTCAAGGAGATGCGTCGACGTGATGTAGCCCATGTCGAAGGGCGGATCCTGACGGAGGTGGATAACATCGAAGGTCGAGAGATCGGCCGGCTCCTTGGCCCCGAGCGTGAAGTGGTCGCCCTCCTTGTCGCGCACGGCGACCTTCTCGACCACCGCCGCGACCACGCCGTCGCGCATGGAGAGACGGTCAGGCGTGTAGTGGTACTGGGCGTGACCACGGCGCTCGCCTTCCAGCATCAGAGCGAACGTCGAATCGCCGCGGATGTTGATCCGCGCGACGTGATCCATCTGGAAAGCGACCTTCAGCGGCATTCTCGGCCTCAATTTTGGCGTCGTCCGATTATCACGCGGCGCCGTCTGCGTCGAATACGCCGGCGAGGTGGCGTGGCAAGCGCCCCGGCGCGGCGATGATCACGTCGAAGCGGAGATCGCGCTCGGCGGCCGCCGGATTCTTTGCCAGCCAGAGCGCCGCAGCGCGCGCAATGCGCCGGCGACCAGTGGGGGTCGCCGCCTCTGTCGCCTCCTCCATGGTCAGCCGGTGTTTCACCTCGACGAAGGCGATTGTTCTTCCACGCCGGACGATAAGGTCGATCTCGCCGACAGGAGTCTTGTAACGGCGAGCGAGGAGACGATAGCCCTTGAGACGAAGGAACCACGCCGCGAGTGTCTCGGCGCGACGCCCGCGCTGCTCCGCCAGCCGTCGGACGTCGCCGCGCCCGCTAGCGCTTGGCATGCTTGCCATCCTTCAAGACAAGCGCGCGCTGGTAGAGGTCGCGACGCGACAGGCCGGTGATTTCGGCGGCCTCGGCCGCTGCGGCGCTGACGCTCTTTTCTTCGAGCAGGGAAAGAAGGATGCGATCAGCATCCTCGGTCGTGGTTGCCGCTTCCACCGGCGGCGCGACGACAACAACTATCTCGCCTTTCGGCGGCGGTTCATCGGCTAGCGCGGCGGCGAGGTCGCCTAACTTGCCCCGCCGCACGGTCTCGAATGTCTTGGTCAGCTCGCGTGCGACCGCAGCGGTACGATCCGCACCCAGTGTCGTCACCATGTCGGCAAGACAAGCCGACAGGCGCGGGGCAGATTCGAAAAAAACCATCGTAGCCGGAACCGCGGCGAGAGCCGCCAGACGCTTCACGCGCGCGGCTGATTTTGGCGGCAGAAACCCGGCGAAGAAAAAACTGTCCGTCGGCAACCCGGAGGCAACCAGCGCGGCGAGCACTGCAGAGGCGCCGGGAATCGGGACCACGGTGTGGCCGGCTTCCTGCGCGTCAACTACCAGGCGATAGCCCGGATCGGAGACAAGCGGCGTGCCGGCGTCGCTGACGAGCGCCACCGTCTTGCCCTCATCGAGAGCGGCGATCAGCTTCGGCCGCTGCTCGGCGGCGTTATGATCGTGATACGCGAGGAGCTTCGTGTGTATGGAAAAACGGTGGAGAAGCACACCGGTGACGCGCGTGTCCTCGCAGGCAACGATGTCTGCCGCCGCTAAAGTAGCGAGTGCGCGGAGCGTCGTGTCGCCCAAGTTGCCGATGGGGGTCGCAACCACATAAAGGCCCGGTTTTAGCGGCTTTGCCGCAATCCGGTGACCTTCGATGGTGAAGGAATGGGCAGGCTCAGAACTGCCGCTCATCTAGGCAATTCCCGCAACTGCGTCTCGCAAAAGCCGCTTATCGGAGTTACCAAACGGTTTCATGTTGTTTTGACAGCGTTCGGAATCGTCTTATGATTTGGCAATTGTTAGCGGCTCAAAGGCGAGCGAGGGAGAAATTCTTGTCCCGCCGGAATTTTGTGCGCTCTGGAAGCCCCGCGAGCGCGTTCCGCGTCGCAGCAACCGCATTCCTCCTGTTCGGCACGCTTGCGGTCCTTGCCGCGTGCAATTCGATGGGCGGCGGCTTCGCGCGGGGCCCGGATGCCCGGCAGAACGCGCCAGTCACGGGCGAGGTTCTCGGTAGCGGCACTGTCCGGGTGGCGATGCTCCTGCCGCTGTCAGCGACCGGCAACGCCGGGCAGATCGCGCAGAATTTCCGCAATGCCGCCGACCTCGCACTCAAAGACTTCAAGACGGCGGGCATCCAGATTCTGATCAAGGACGATCTCGGCACAGCGGACGGCGCCCGCGCCGCCGCGAGCCAGGCGATCTCCGAAGGCGCCGAACTGATCCTCGGTCCGCTATTCAACCGTTCCGTGACGGCCGTCGCCACAGTTGCCCGCGGCGCCAACGTGCCGGTAATCGCGTTCTCGAGCGATACGACGACCGCCGGGTCCGGCCTCTACCTCCTGAGCTTCCTGCCGCAGAGCGACGTCGACAGGATCATCGGTTTCGCCGCTCAGCGCGGCAAGCGCTCGGTGGTGGCGCTTCTCCCCAACAATGCCTACGGCACGGTGGTCGAAGCCGCGCTGCAGCGCGCCGTCGCAAATTCCGGCGGACGGGTGATGGCGGTTCAGCGGTACGACCTCGACAAGACCGCGATGCAAGCGCAGGCGACATCCGCGGCGACGCTTGTGAAGTCGGGAACGGTCGACACGGTGTTCCTTCCGGATGCCGGCGACGCTGCCCCTTTCCTGGCGCAGGTGCTCGCGTCGGCAGGCGTCATGCCTGACAAGATCACCTATCTCGGCAGCGGCCAGTGGGACAACGATCAGCGCATCACCGCCGAATCGAACCTCAGCGGCGCCTGGTATCCTGCGCCGGAAAGCGGCGGCTTCGCGAATTTCTCCCGGCGCTATCAGGCGGCCTACGGTTCGGCGCCGAGTCGCACCGCCTCGCTCGCTTACGACGCGACCAGCCTCGCGGCTGGCCTTGCCTCGCGCTTCGGCGAGCAGCGCTTCTCGTCGCAGACACTCACCAACCCGAACGGCTTCATCGGCATCGACGGCGCCTTCCGCTTCTTGCAGAACGGCCTCAACCAGCGCGGCCTTGCGGTATACGAGATCAAGGGCGGACAGGCGGTGATGGTCGATCCGGCGCCAAAATCCTTCGCCAGGGCGCCGGGAACCTAAGCCGCCAGGTCGGCGACCACAGCATCGAGCACGAAGAAGCCGGCGCGCGTGGCGCGGACGCGGCTGCCCTCCATCCGCTCGACCATGCCGTGGGCAAGCAGCGCGGTCAGCCGCGCCTCGTCGAGCGAGCGGCCTGAATGTCCGCGATAGCGATCGAGGTCGATGCCCTCCGCAAGACGCAGCCCCATGAGCAGAAGCTCGTCGCCTTCCTCTTCCTGCGTCAGGACATCGTCGACAGCCAGCCCGTCGCCCCACGACTCGACTTTTTCCAGCCAAGCCTCCGGCCCGCGTTCGGCCGCCGTGGCGTGGCGGCCGTCGGCAAGCTTGAGACGACCGTGGGCGCCGGGGCCGATGCCGGCATATTCGCCGTAGCGCCAGTAGACGAGATTGTGCCGGCTCTCGGCGCCGGGAACGGCGTGGTTGGAAATCTCGTACGCCGGCATTCCCGCAGCGTCGCAGACATCTTGCGTCACCGCATAGAGGTCGGCGGCTGTGTCCTCGTCCGGCACCTTCAGCTTGCCAGCGTCGCGGAGCGCGTAAAACGGCGTCCCTTGCTCGATGGTGAGTTGATAGAGCGACAGGTGATCGGCAGCGAGATCGAGGGCGCGCTTCAGCTCCGCTTCCCATTCGGCCGGCGTCTGGTTTGGCCGCGCGTAGATCAGATCGAACGACAGGCGGGGAAACGTCGCGCGGGCAAGCTCGATCGCCCGCAACGCCTCCTCAACATTGTGCAGGCGTCCGAGGAATTTCAGGTCCTTGTCGTTCAGCGCCTGGACGCCCAGCGACACGCGGTTGACGCCGGCAGTGCGATAACCGCGGAAGCGTTCCGCCTCGACGCTCGATGGATTGGCCTCCATGGTTACCTCCGCGTCGGCATGAACGGGCCAATGCCGGGCGACCGCGTCAAGGATCGTGGCGACGGTTTTCGGCTCCATCAGCGAAGGCGTACCGCCGCCAAGAAAGATGCTGGTCACCGTCCGTCCAGGTGCGCGCGCTGCGGTCTTTTCTATCTCGCGGACGAAGGCGGCCGCGAAGCGCCCCTGGTCCGGCGGCTGATGGCGGACGTGGCTGTTGAAGTCGCAATAAGGGCATTTGGCCGCGCAGAACGGCCAGTGCACGTACACGCCGAAACCGGGATCGTTGGGGCCGGTCATCGGAGCATCGCGTGGGCAAAGCCGGCGAAGGCGCGGGCACGGTGGGAGAGGTTGCGCTTCTCGTGAGCCGCCATCTCTCCGAACGTGCGGTCGTGGCCTTCCGGCACGAACATCGGGTCGTAGCCGAAGCCGTTCGGCCCACGCGGCGGCCAGACGAGATGCCCCTCGACCTCGCCACGGAAGGTTTCGGTGCGGCCGTAGGGAAACGCCAAAGCCAGCACCGCGATGAAACGGGCGCGGCGCTTGTCGGGCGACATCGCGCCGGCCTTTGCCAACTGATCCTCGACGGTCTGCATGGCGTGCGCGAAATCCTTGTTCGGCCCCGCCCAGCGCGCCGAGTAGATGCCGGGATCGCCGCCAAGGGCGTCGACGACGAGGCCTGAATCGTCGGCGAGCGCCGGATGACCGGACGCGGTTGCGGCGGCGCCGGCCTTGAGGATGGCGTTCTCCTCGAAGGTGAGCCCAGTTTCCTCCGGTTCGGGAAGACCGAGGGCAACGGCGGAAGCAACAGTGAGGCCGAAGGGCGCTACCATCTCCCCGATTTCGCGGATTTTCGCAGGGTTGTGGGTGGCGAAGACCAGCGTATCGCCGCGCTTCAGCGGGCTCATGGGGCGCTCACGGGGGGCGCCGTCAAAGCACCGCGAGCTTCTGCAGCTCGACCAGTTGGGCGATGCCGCCACGGGCAAGCGACTTCAGCGCCTCGAACTCCTCGTCGGTGAATGGCTTGCCTTCGGCGGTCGTCTGGGTTTCGACGAAGCCGCCGGAGCCGGTCATGACGAAGTTGGCGTCGGTCTCGGCTTCCGAATCTTCGGCGTAGTCGAGATCGAGAACCGGCGTGCCGCGATAGATGCCGGCGGAAATGGCGGCGACATGATCGGTAAGCACGGGCTTGGTGATCATGTCGCGGGCGCGCATCCACTCGATGCAATCGCGGAGCGCTACCCAGGCACCGGTAATCGACGCGGTGCGCGTGCCGCCGTCAGCCTGAATGACGTCGCAGTCAACCATGATCTGGCGCTCGCCGAGGCCGACAAGATCGACGACGGCGCGGAGCGAACGACCGATGAGGCGCTGAATTTCGAGCGTTCGGCCGGACTGCTTGCCGGCGCTTGCCTCGCGGCGTGTGCGCTCGCTGGTGGCGCGCGGCAGCATGCCGTATTCGGCCGTCACCCAGCCCTTGCCGCCGCCGCGGAGCCACGGCGGTACCTTCTCGTCGATCGACGCCATGCACAGCACGTGCGTGTCGCCGAACTGCACCAGACACGAACCCTCGGCGTGTTTGGAGACTCCACGCTCGAGGGTCACCGGACGCATGAGGTCGTGAGCACGCTTCGAAGGCCGCGGGCCGGCCGGCTTCATCTGATCCATGCCCGCGTTGTAACCGCCGCCTCTCCGGGCGGGCAAGGCTCAATCGTGCGCCTTGTGAAGTTAACTGTCGGCGGGTGACCTCCTCTTCCGAAGGGAGAGGGCCATAGGCCTTATGAGAGAAGCGAGTTAGGCGAATGGGGTGAGGGGTTAAAGACTTATCGACTAGAGGCCGTAAACCCTCACCTTTCATCCCTAAGCTCACTCTGCTCGCTAAGGGCTGAATCCCTCTCCCTCCGGGAGAGGTGGCTGGCGGCCCGCGCTCCTATATGATGCCCGACGTGCAGGACAAACCAACCATCGAGCGAATCGCCCAGCCGGGCTCGGCGCTGCAAAGCCTCGACCGGCGTTCGCGCGAGATCTTCAAGCGCATCGTCGACCAGTATCTTGAGACCGGCGAGCCGATCGGGTCGCGCAACATCTCTCGCCTCCTGCCGACAGCCCTCTCCCCCGCGTCCGTCCGCAATGTCATGGCCGATCTCGAGCAGCTCGGTCTCATTTACGCGCCGCACACCTCCGCAGGACGCCTGCCGACTGAATTCGGTCTCCGCTTCTTTGTCGATGCGCTGCTTGAGATCGGCGATCTGTCCGTCGATGAACGCCGGCTGATCGAGGCGCAAGTCAAGGCGGGCACCACACCCGGCCGCACCGTCGATAGTCTGCTGGCGGAAGCGAGCCAGGCGCTGTCGGGGTTGTCGCGCGGCGCCGGCGTCGTGCTTGCGAACAAGGCTGATATCCGCCTGAAGCACATCGAATTCATTCGCCTTGAACCCACTCGCGCCCTCGTCGTGCTCGTCGGCGAGGACGGCTCGGTGGAAAACCGCATCGTCGATCTCGACTCGGGCACGACGCCGTCGAGCCTGATCGAGGCCGGCAACTATCTGAACACTCACCTCCGCGGCCGCTCGCTGTCTGAAGCGAAGACCGATCTCGAACAGCGTCAGGCTCAGGTTCGCGCCGAACTCGACAAGCTCACCGGCGAGCTCATTGAGAAGGGCTTTGCGAGTTGGGCGGATGCCAGCAGCGGCCAGCCGGAAACCCTGATCGTGCGCGGCCGCGCCAACCTCCTCGATGACGTCACCGCCGCTGTGGATCTGGAGCGCATCCGACTCCTCTTCGACGACCTCGAAACCCAGCGCGAGCTCATTCGCCTGCTCGGCAACGCCGAGACCGGCGAGGGCGTGCGCATCTTCATCGGCTCGGAGAACAAGCTGTTCTCGCTGTCGGGCTCGTCGCTGGTGGTTTCGCCCTACCGCGACTCGGAGCAGCGCATCGTCGGCGTGCTCGGCGTCATCGGCCCAACGCGCCTCAACTACGCGCGCATCGTGCCGATGGTCGACTACACGGCGAAGGTGGTCGGAAGGCTTCTCGGCTAGGCCGCCGTGGCGTATTCCCGCCAGATCGCCTTCGTGCCAAGCGCCACCACCGCGGCGGCGTGGGCGGCGAGTTCCTCGGCGCTCACGTTGAACACCCGCGGGGTCAGGCGCGGGCCGATTGCCATTCCGCGGTGGGCGATGGTGATCGTAGGCGCCTCCGGTTCTCCGCCGAGCACCAGCGTCGCCTGCCGTCCGCCGATCAGTTCGATGTAAACCTCGGCCAGAAACTCGGCGTCGAGGAGCGCGCCGTGAAAAGTGCGGCGCGAGGCATCGATCTGGTAGCGCGACATCAGCGCATCGAGCGACGCCGGACTTCCCGGATGCTTGCGGCGAGCGAGCATCAGCGTGTCGATGACGCGGTCGTCCCCCAGCGCCGGGCGGCCGACGCGCGCCAGCTCGGCGTTGATAAAGGTCATATCGAAGCCGGCGTTATGGGCGATCAGATTGGCGTCGCCGAAAAATTCGATCAGCTCGTCGGCGACCGTCGCGAACGCGGGCTTGTCCTTGAGGAAAGCATCGTCGAGCCCATGAACGCGCGCCGCTTCGATCGGCATGGGCCGCTCGGGGTTGAGGTAGCGATGGAAGCTCCGTCCCGTTGGGATGTGGTTGAATAGCTCGATGCAACCGATCTCGACGATCCGGTCGCCGGTTTTCGGGTCGAGCCCTGTGGTCTCGGTGTCGAAGACGATTTCGCGCATGATTCGGGCGGATGGTAAGGAGATTGGCCGGCGAGGCAAGAGCGCGGGAGACGCGCCCGCGAAAGATCATCAGGGACGGGAGCACCGCGAAACATGGACGACCAGCAGATTCTGTCCGCCTTGCACGACGGCCTTTTCACGGCGGTCGTCGGCGACGTCATGGACACGCTCGGGTTGACGCGGCAGTTTCTGCCGCCCGACATCCGAGCGATGCACGCCGACACGGTCATCGCCGGGCGGGCCATGCCGGTGCTGGAGGCCGACATTGCCCCCGGCGAAGAGGAGGACGCAGGCGCGTTCGGGCTGATGCTCCGGGCGCTTGACGACCTCAAGGCAGGCGAGGTGTACATCTGCGCCGGCGCCTCTCCACGGTACGCGCTTTGGGGCGGGTTGATGAGCACGCGGGCGCAGAAACTTGGCGCCGCCGGCGCGGTCATGGACGGCTTCCATCGCGACACACGCGAGATTCTGGCGCTGAGCTTTCCGGTGTTCTCGTGCGGCGCTTACGCGCAAGATCAGAAGCTCCGCGGCCAGGTCACTGATTTCCGCAAGCCGATAACCTTCGCCAATGGATGCCGCGTCGCACCCGGCGACATCGTCTTCGGCGACGTCGATGGCGTGGTGATCATCCCGAAGGACGCGGTCGAGGAAGTCGTGCGGCGTGCGGTCGAGAAGGTCACCGGCGAGAACACGGTGCGGCGGATGATCGAGGCCGGCCGTTCGGCAGAAGAAGCGTTCGCCGAAACGGGCATCATGTGAAGATATGACGATGCTGCAGAACCCGTTCGGCCCCGCCAGACGTGAGGTCGCCATTATAGGCCAGGGCACCTGGTATATAGAGCAGAGCGAACGCGCCGCCGCGATCGCCGCTCTCCGCCGCGGCCTCGATCTCGGAATGACCCACATCGACACGGCCGAACTTTATGGTTCCGGCAAGGCCGAGGAGATTGTCGCCGAGGCGATCCACGGCCGGCGCGACGAAGTCTTCCTGGTCTCCAAAGTCATGCCGCAAAATGCGTCGCGCGCCGGCACCATCGCTGCATGCACGAAATCGCTGACCCGTCTGAAGACCGACCGGCTCGACTGCTATCTGCTCCACTGGCGCGGCCGCCACCCGCTCGCGGAAACGATTGCGGCGTTCGAGGAGCTCGTCGTCGCCGGCAAGATACTCTCGTGGGGTGTCAGCAACTTCGATGCTGACGATCTCGACGAGGCGGAGGCGATCGCGCCCGGACGCATGGCGTGCAATCAGGTGCTTTATCATCTCCAGGAACGCGGCATTGAGCACGCCGTCGTTCCGTGGTGCGAGAAGCACAACGTCGCCGTTGTCGGTTACAGCCCATTCGGCCATGGCGGCTTCCCGAGTCCTGAAAGCGCCGGGGGCCGTGCGCTCGCCGAGATCGCCGCCGCCCATCAGGCGACCCCGCGCCAGGTGGCTCTCGCTTTTCTGACGCGGCGGCCGTCGCTCTTCGCCATCCCGAAAGCGTCGTCGGTCGCTCACGTCGAGGAGAACGCGGCTGCCGGCGAAATGAAACTCAGTACGGCGGAGATCGACAGGATCGACAAGGAGTTCCCGCTCGGACGGAAGGGCGGGCTCGCCATGCTTTAGGCCAATCGAGCGGCTATGCGCTAAGGTCGGGACAGCGGAAGGAGACACGCCATGGCTACAGACCAATCCGTGATGAAGCACATCAAGGATCTCGCCGACGAAGAGCATGCTCTCTACGAGAGGGGCAATCTGACCGACGCCGAACGCGAGCGGCTGAAGCTCATCAACATTGCGCTCGATCAATACTGGGACCTTCTCCGCCAGCGCCGCGCAAAGCGCGAGTTCGGGCAGAATCCTGACGAGGCCGAAGTCCGCCGCCCGGGGATCGTCGAGAAATACGAAGGATAACCCCCGCGACTTCCGCGCCACACTACCGAAGATCGGTAACCGCTCCGCCAATTGGCCGCTTGTAAACGCGCTGATTTGGGCTATCTCCAGCACGCCTCCCTTTCGGCACAGATTTGTTCCCACCCGTCCGGCCCCGATGCCCGGCCGCCCGTCCACGATAGTTTCCCTAGAGGACCATGAGCGTTTTCAAAGAAAAGAGCTTTACCGATCGCCTGACCACGGCCAACGCCGCCAAGCGCGCCATGTTGGAGAAGTTCCGCGCCCAGCCGAAGATCGATGATCCTGCCGTTCAGGAACGCCTCGCGGCGCAGGTGGCACTGGCCAGGGCGCGTGAAGCGCGCATCGCCGAGCGGAAGGCGCAGCGCGAGGCCGAGCGAATCGCCCACGAGGCGGAAGTTGCCAGACTGGCAGCGGAGCGCGCGGTGCAAGAGGCCGAAGAGCGACGCGCCGAAGGAGACCGCGCTATAGCCATGCTTGCCGAGCAGAAAGCGAGCCGCGACGCCCGTTACGCCGCCCGCAAGGCAAGGCAGAAGTAGCTCACTTTCCCGCCGCCATTCCCGCCACTGCGCGCATGATGTCGGCGACCTGCTTCCGGGTCGCGGCGTAGTCGCCGCTGGAATCGATGATGAAGTGCGCACGCTGGCGCTTCTCCGCGTCGGGCATCTGACGCGCTAGCAGCGCCGCGGCGCGCTCCTCTGTCATGCCGGCGCGACGCGAGATTCTCGCGCGTTGCTCCTCGGCCGTCGTTGTGACCACGACCACGGCGTCGACGCGCGCCTCGCCGCCGGTCTCCAGCATCAGCGGAATGTCGAGGACGGCAACGCGCCGTCCCTCCGTCGCGGCGCGAGCACGAAACGCGTTCTCGGCGGCATGCACGAGCGGATGGACGATTGCCTCCAGCTTCGCCAGCGCCGCCTTGTCGCCGATGACGCGTTTTCCGAGAAGCGCGCGGTCGACAACGCCATTCGCAGTGACGCCAGCGAACGTCGCCTCGATCGGCGCAACGGCCGAACCTGAATAGAGCGCGTGCACAGCCTCGTCGGCGCTGAACACGGCCGCGCCTTCAGCTGCGAACATCGCTGCTGCCGTCGATTTCCCCATGGCGAGCGAGCCGGTAAGACCGAGGACGAGCATCAGCCCTCCGTGATCGACTTCTGCACCGCGGCGCGGAGCGCGGGCGTGACCACGGGGCGCTTGCCGAACCAGTGCTCGAAGCCCGGGACCGCCTGGTGGAGCAGCATGCCGAGGCCGCCGGCGACGCGGAGCTTCCGGGCCTTGGCCGCGACCAGCAGCTCGGTCTCGAGCGGCACGTAGACGATGTCGTTGACGACGGCATCGTTCGGCAATGGCGAGAGATCGATCTTCAACGGCGGCTGACCGTCCATCCCGAGCGTCGTCGTGTTGACGAGCACGCGGGCTCCGATCAACAGACTCGGCACATCAGGCCAACGAGCCGGCTTTACCTGGTCGCCGAGCAATTTCGCCAACGCCCTCGGTCGCGCCGGATCGCGGTTGACGACGTGGACCGGACCGAAGCCGCGAGTGATAAGCGCCCAGACGATCGCCCGTGCCGCCCCGCCGGCGCCGAGCACCACAGCCGGCCCAGGCACGCGATTCCACCCAGGCGTCGCGTCGTCGAGGTTGGCGAGAAATCCGGCGGGGTCGGTGTTGGCGCCGACGAGCTTGCCGTCTTCCAGCCAAAGCGTGTTCAGCGCACCAGTCGCTTCCGCGGCCACGTCGCGGCGCGTGGTGGCGGCGAATGCTGCCTCCTTGTGGGGAACGGTGACGTTGCAGCCGACAAGGCCCGATGCCGCGAAGTTCGCGAAGAACGTCGCGACTTTCTCGGGCTCGACCGGATGGAGCCCATAGTCGCCGTCGATGCCAAGTTCCTTCAGCCAGAAGCGATGGATCACCGGCGAGCGCGAATGCTTCACCGGCCAGCCGACGACGGCGGCGAGACGTTTCACCATGGAATTACCCCTTCGCCCCTGAGGTACATGAGAAGCGGCAGAAGGGGCAGTCCAAGGATGGTGAAATAGTCGCCGTCGATGCGCTCGAACAACCGAATGCCCGGTCCCTCGATCTGGTAGGCGCCGACGCTCGACAATGCAGCCTCGCCGGCTTCCGAAAGATATGCGTCGATCGCTGTAGCACTGAGCGCGCGCATGGTGAGGCGCGCGCTGGCTCGATGATGCCATACCACCACCCCATCGCGCGCAACCGCGACGGCCGAATGAAGTTCATGCGTACGGCCGGAAAGGCGGGCAAGCTGCTCGCGCGCTTGCCCCTTGCTCACCGGCTTGGTCCAGTGCGCGCCGTCAACATCCAGCGTCTGGTCAGCGCCGATGACGAATGCTCCGGGCGTGCGTCCGCTTACGTCGACGGCCTTGGCTTCGGCAAGCGCGGAGGCAATGTCCGCGGGCAATGCACCACCGGCAATGAGCGGCGTTTCGACAGTTCGCTCGTCAATCGACGAAGGCACGGCGGTGAACGGGATGCCGGCATTGGTGAGCAGCGCGCAGCGAGTAGCACTGCGCGAAGCTAGAACGATCGTCGTCATTTCACGCTGTCGTCCCCAGTTCGCCTTTTGCCTGTGGGCGGATTCTGCATAACCCGGCGCAGGCGGCTCGAACGGGTGAAACTGTCCACGATGACGGGAAATCGATCAACAGTCGGGCGCGCGCCGAGGCGGAATCCGGTCGGGGTGTGAAGAAGCGGAAAGGCCGCCCAAACAAAGGGATAGCCTGTGGATAACTTCGGGATATTCACAATCTCCCCGAGATAATCATGGTTAACAAATTGTAAACGCTGGGCAATTCCCCTGTCCTTGTTATTTCCCATCTGCCCTGTATGCCATGTCCCTATCGGCGTCACCTGATCGTTTCTGGCCATCTTCCGTGGACTGCGGGCAAGCAAGCGGTATCCACTCTCCAAATGAAACAAAAAGAAGATTCAGTACTGTCCTTGGGAAGAGCAGGGAGTGACCGTGTCTCTTTATCAGGCGGAAGAGTGCGTCAGGTTCTCGATGGAAACGCCCTAACCCCACCACCGATATGGATGATGCGTCAGGCAGGGCGGTACTTGCCGGAATATCGGGCGCTGCGGGCAACAGCGAAAGGATTTCTCGATCTCTGTTTCGATCCGGTCCGGGCCGCGGAGATCACATTGCAGCCGGTCATGCGTTTCGATGTTGACGCGGCGATCCTCTTCTCCGACATTTTGGTCATCCCCTATGCGCTCGGTCGTCGTGTCGATTTCGTCGAGGGCGAAGGCCCGCGGCTTGATCCGATCGATGAGCGTGGTATCGAACGCCTCGAGAATGCATACGTTGTGGAGCGGCTCCGGCCGGTGCTGGAGACAATCTCGGCGGTGAAGGTAAGGCTTGCGCCCGACAAGACACTGGTCGGCTTCTGTGGGGCTCCCTGGACCGTGGCGACGTACATGATCGCTGGACGCGGCACAGTGGATCAGGCACCGGCGCTGGAATTCGCCACCAGGAATCCGGATGCGATGCAGCGTCTGATCGACACGCTCGTCACGACGTCGGCTGATTATCTTGTTGCGCAGATACGAGCCGGCGCAGATGTCGTGCAGATCTTCGATACGTGGGCGGGCGTGCTTGACGATGACGGTTTCGAACGCTGGTGCGTTCAGCCGACTGCGGAGATTGTCCGGCAGGTACGAGCCAACGAGCCGGACGCGAGAATCGTTGGTTTTCCCAAGGGTATCGGCGTGAAACTGGAGCACTACGTAGGGGCGACCGAAGTTGACGGCGTGTCGCTGGACTGGATGGTTCCGCTCGATCTTGCCCGCCGTCTGCAGTCGCGTATCGCCGTGCAAGGCAATCTCGATCCACAGATTCTGGTCGCAGGCGGCGACGCGCTGAACAATGCGATCGACGAAATTCTTGACGCACTCAGCGAAGGCCGCTTCATCTTCAATCTCGGCCACGGCATTCTGCCGGAGACGCCGGTTGTCCATGTCGCGCAACTGGTGGAACGGGTGCGAGGCTGCCGATGAGCGCGCTTGCCGGTAAAGCCTACGACTGGGTGAAGGCGATCCACATCATCGCGGTCATCGCGTGGATGGCGGGGATTTTCTATCTACCGCGACTCTTTGTTTATCATTCCGATTCGGCGCCGGGCTCGGAGAAGTCGGAGACCTTCAAGGTGATGGAGCGCCGGCTCTACTCGGCGATCATGACGCCGGCGATGATCACCACGTGGCTCGCGGGTCTTGCCCTTGCGACGTCCGGCCATTTCTGGACTGCGCCGTGGCTGATCGCGAAGCTCGTGCTTGTCGCCCTCCTCACCTGGTTCCACGTCTGGCTTGGCTGGCGCATCCGCGATTTCGCCGCGGACAAGAACACGCGCTCGTCGCGTACTTACCGGATCGTCAACGAGTTGCCGACGCTGCTGGTCATTGGCGTCGTGGTACTGGTGGTGGTGAGGCCGTTCTGAGAATCAAGCGTTTCGGCCCTTGCCGTTCGCCATCCAACTGTCTATCTTCCCGCAACCGCACAAAGCAGACAGGCGTCGGCAGCTTTTTCTCGCCGATGCGCCGATCCGGCGGCAAATCCCCTCCGGGCCAAGTTCTGCAAAACTCCCCTTCCCGCCTCATTCCGCGCCGGCATTCCCCTTCCCCATCAAGAGATTTTTGTATCCATGCCTGAAATGAAACTGCAGGACCTCAAGGCGAAATCGCCGGCCGAGCTCCTCGCCTTTGCTGAAGAGCTCAAGGTCGAAAATGCGAGCACGCTCCGCAAGCAGGAGCTGATGTTCGCCATCCTCAAGCAGCTCGCCGCCCAGGAAACCGACATCATCGGCGAGGGCGTCGTCGAGGTGCTGCAGGACGGGTTCGGCTTCCTGCGCTCACCAGAGGCGAACTACCTCGCCGGGCCCGACGACATCTACGTCTCGCCCTCACAAATACGCCGCTTCTCGCTCCGCACCGGCGACACGGTCGAGGGCCAGATTCGCGGACCGAAGGATGGTGAGCGCTACTTCGCGCTGCTCAAGGTCAGCACGATCAACTTCGAGGACCCCGAGCAGAAGCACCACAAGATCCATTTCGACAATCTGACGCCGCTTTACCCGACGGCGCGCTTCACGATGGAGGTCGAGAACCCGACCGGTAAGGACCTGACGGCGCGCATCATCGATCTCGTGGCGCCGCTCGGCAAAGGCCAGCGCGCCCTGATCACGGCGCAGCCGCGCACGGGCAAGACCGTTATCCTGCAGAACATCGCCCACTCGATCGCCGCCAATCATCCCGAGTGCTACCTGATCGTGCTCCTCATCGACGAGCGGCCGGAAGAAGTCACCGACATGCAGCGCTCGGTAAAGGGCGAGGTCATCTCCTCGACCTTCGACGAACCGGCAACGCGCCACGTTGCCGTCGCCGAAATGGTCATCGAGAAAGCCAAGCGCCTGGTCGAGCATGGCCGCGACGTGGTCATTCTGCTCGACTCGATTACGCGCCTCGGCCGCGCCTACAACACCGTCGTCCCGTCTTCGGGCAAGGTGCTCACGGGCGGCGTCGATGCCAACGCCCTCCAGCGGCCGAAACGCTTCTTCGGCGCGGCACGCAACATCGAGGAAGGCGGCTCGCTCACCATCATATCGACGGCGCTCATCGATACGGGCAGCCGCATGGACGAAGTCATCTTCGAAGAATTCAAGGGCACCGGTAACTCGGAAATCATTCTCGACCGCAAGGTTGCCGACAAGCGCGTCTTCCCGGCGATCGACATCACGCGCTCGGGCACGCGGAAAGAAGAGCTGCTGGTCGCACCCGACGTCCTCAAGAAGATGTACGTGCTCCGCCGCATTCTCATGCCGATGGGTACGGTGGACGCGATCGAGTTCCTGCTCGACAAGCTGAAGCAGACCAAGACCAACTCGGACTTCTTCGACCAGATGAACACCTGACGGCCGGGCGGCGCCGGCCCGCTGTCATTGCAACTCGACCTGTCGAAGCGCGGACAATGGTGGCCGGCCGATGACTGCGGCTCGCGACTCACCTATATCGGTCGCATGCCGAGCCAGGCGATCAAGTCATACGCCTATGATGAGAGCCGCAACGAACTGACGGTGATCTTCGCCACCGGTCGCGGTTACGTGTATTCGCTGGTGCCGCCCGACGTTTTCGCCGCCTTTGACGCGGCAGCCTCGAAGGGTGCCTTCCACAACCAGTACATCCGCGACCGCTACCCCTTCCGCAAGGCGAAGGCGACGCCTGACGCGCCCGCCTCGTCACTCAGGGAAGCGCTCGTCGGTTCGTCGCGCCGCTAGGCGAGCGTCAGGCCGCAATGTTTGGCAAAATGGCGGAAATCCTTGTCGCGCGTAATCAGCGCGACGTCGTGATCGATGCATGATTGGGCGATGAGGGTGTCCGGTAAACGCGCGCGGAGCTTGTGGGACAGCACCGCGGCTCGAGACCCGGCAGCCCGAATCCAATAGTCCGTGCCGATTTCCATGATCGGAAGGCGAAGCAGCACAGTTCGGTGAGTTGCAGGCAGCCGTGGTTCCGAGAGCAACTCCATGAGCACCACTGGAGGCAGCACGATGTCGCTAGCTCTCAAGCCGGCCCGGAATAACTCCACGTCTTGACCGCTTTGACCGGCGATGTAGGCGATGAACGTTGAACTGTCGACAGCTACCATTTCCGATCTTCGCGAAGCTCGTCGAGGTCGATTGTGAACTTGAAGGTTCCACGTAGCTTCAACAATTCCTGCTGGGCTTGTATCGAGGCGAGCTTCTTCAACGCTGCGCGCACGGTCTCGGTGATCCCCTCGCCGGTGTACGCTTGGGCGGATTTGAGGTCGTCTACAGGGACTTCAACCGTGATCTTCCGAAGAGAACTCATGCCTCATCGTACCAGCTTTCGTGCTGGCTGCCAAGCTGGTCGTTGATACCAGCCGTCAAGCTGGTCACAAGCAGGTCTGCAAGTACCGCCGCCTCGGCCACCGGCAGCGAACATGTCTCGCCGCGGCAGACGTACGCGGTGGCTCTTCCTTCTACTGCCGTCTTGCCGGATGCAGGATGGTCGGCGGGTAAACGCACGCTGTCGTCGTGGACCGAGAGGATCGTGTTCGGCGTCCAGCGGTAGCGGACCGCAGCCAACAGCTCGTTGATCGATGCTCCGGCCGGTCTGACCAGGATAACATCGACCGCGCCCAATCTTAGATCGAGCGCATTGAGGAGGCCGGTCGTGGCGAAAAGATTGTTAGCGACCGAGGGCGCCTGCGCCGCCAGAACGTCCTCCACGTCGCGACGATAGATATCGTTCCCCGTGAGGTGCCAGAGCCGAAGTAGGTTCTGTGTCATCAGCGATGTAGCGCTCGGCGTTGCCTGGTCGGTTGTTGCTTGGGGTCGAATGATCAGTGCCTCGGCATCGTCGGCGGACAGGAAGTAGCCGGGCGTTTCAGAATCCCAGTGGTGCGCGCGGACGGTCGTCGTGAGCGCCTCAGCTTTCGCCAGCCAACCGGTGTCGAGCGTCGCGGCATGGAGCGCCAACGCCGCCTTGATCATCGCGGCGTAGTCGGTGGCAAGGCCGGGATAGACCGACTTTCCCTCGCGCCAGGAATGGGCGAGCCGGCCCCCTTCGCTCATGGTGCCGGCGACGAAGGTAAAGGCGTTTGCGGCGAGCGCGCTCCAATCCAGGCGGCCGAGGCTCGAACCGGCAAGAGCTAGCGCGGCGATCGTCAGGCCGTTCCAGTCAGTGAGGACCTTGTCGTCGGTTGGGGGGCGGATGCGGATGGCGCGGCGTGCGAGGAGTCTGGCGCTCGCCGCCGCAAGGCGTGCTTCGTCCGCAGGCGAGAGTGCTGCTTTGTCCAGCCGGTTTGGGATCGACATCCCCTCGAAGTTCCCGCCTTTGGTGATGTCGTAGGCGTCGGCTGCGAAAGCCCCCTCCTCCGCCCCAAGCACGTCGAGAACCTCTGAGCGCGTCCAGACGGTGAATTTGCCTTCATGCCCTTCCGCGTCGGCGTCGAGGCTGGCAGCAAAGGCGCCGCCGGGTAGCTTCATCTCGCGCTCAAGCCAGGCGATGGTCTCTTCGATGCGCGCCTTGAACAAATCGTCACCGGTCGCGAGCCACGCAAAAGTCAGCAGCTCAAGAAGCTGCGCGTTGTCGTAGAGCATCTTCTCGAAGTGTGGGACGAGCCAGCGCTCGTCGACCGAGTAGCGGGCGAAACCGCCGCCGATGTGATCGTAGATGCCTCCGTTCGATATCTCGCGGAGCGTCAGCAGGACCATGTCGCGAAAGCGTGTCTCGCCGGTGCGCGCGTTCGCACGCCAGAGAAATTCGAGGAGACTCGCCTGCG
>JAYTZZ010000170.1:0-8592 GCA_043741595.1 Hyphomicrobiales bacterium
GCAGACGCCGAAAGGGCGCGCTTGGAAATAACGGCGAGAAGCGCCGCGACCACCGCGAAGACTTCCGGAAGTGCGCGCGACGAATTGCGCTCTGCGCTCGATCTCGCGATCGAGGCCGACGCCAAGGCGAAGGCCGATCTTTTGGAAACGGCGGGCGCTACTCCTGTCCAGTTGGCAGGGAGGAAGGCGGCTGCGGATCACGCAAAGGCTGCGCTAGAAATTGCTCGCACTGACTTCGAACGTGCGGAAGCCGAAGCCACGGTGACGGCTGATGCGTCGAGTCTGGCACGGGCCGCTGCAGAAGACGCGGCACGCCGCACCGTGGCCGCCAAGGCTGCCGCCGAAAAGGTGTCCGCGCGTTTGGCGGCTGCGGCAGCCGATCTCAAACGGAAAACAGATGAGCACGACGCTGCAGCGCAGACGGCGAATTCGAACCAGTTGGCGGCGGAACGAACTGGTACCGCGTTCAACGACGCACAGGCGAATTTGAAAATCGCGATGGATCATGTGGCTGAGGCCGATGCGGCCGCCAAGACAGCGTCCTCCGAACAGCAGGCGGCTACGTACCGAAGCGCCGCCTCCGCAGCGGGCGTTGCGGCGTTTACCCTCCAGGAGGCGTCAGCGGCGCGAGCGAAGGCATTTGCGAATACAGTCACGGAGCGGAACAAGGCGGACGAGCTCAAAGCCGCCGCCGAAACCGCCGCGGCAACGCTGGCTGAAGTCACCGCCACCAACACAGCCGCAGGGGTTGCGGCGGACGAAGCCTACGCCAGGCGCGTAGCGACGGAGACTGCCGCGGCAGATGCTGCTTCAGCGGCAGATCAGGCGGAAGCGGAGGCCGCCGCCGCGGCCGCCGACGCAACGGCAAAGGCGGCGGATGCGGAAGCGGCGGCCGCGCGCGCTGGCTTAACCGGCACCAAGGGCAAGGCGACGGTGCTGCCGCGCCAGCGCCCGAAGCCAAAGATCGCCTCTGACGGGATTGCCGGAGACCGACCTCTGGTGATCACGCCGTAGCTCACGCGCTCTTCGCCTGCTTGCGATACCAGTCGAGCACCGCGACCCTGATTGCAGCGGAGAGATTAGTGCCGGCCGGTCGTCCGCGGTCGACGCTGGCGACGACGGCGGCGACGCTCTGGCGACGGGAAGCGGCGATTGCTGCCAGGCCGTCCCAGAACGGATCTTCGAGAGAGATGCTTGTGCGGTGGCCGGCGACGGTGAGCGAGCGCTTGGCCATTGCCGTCAGTTCTTGTCGCCGCTTCGGTCGCGGCGGTGGCCCTCAATCTTGCTTTCACTGCGATCGCGTTCGGTGGCTTCGACCAACTTTTCCGCCTTGGTGCGGCCGAACAACCGCCGTTTCTCGCTTGCCGATTGTTCTCCTTCGGCGCGTATCTTCGCCTTGCGGGCACGACGGAGGTTGATCAGGTCGACCACGGCTCAGACTCCGAAGCCTAACTCGGCCCCAGCATATTCTCGGGGCGTACGATGCGATCGAAGTCCTGCGCTGTGACGTAGCCTAGGCGCACCGCTTCTTCCTTTAGCGTGGTGCCGTTCTTGTGGGCGGTTTTCGCGATTTCCGCAGCCTTGTCGTAGCCGATGGTTGGGGCGAGCGCGGTGACCAGCATCAGCGAGCGCTCCATCAGCGCCTTGATGTGTTCCTCATTGGCCTTGATGCCAACCACGCAGCGATCGGTGAAGCTCGCCGCGGCGTCGGCGAGCAAGCGCACCGATTGCAGGAAATTGTACGCCATCACCGGATTGTAGACGTTCAGTTCAAAGTGACCCTGACTGCCGGCGAAGGTGACGGCTGCGTGGTTGCCGAAGACCTGGATGCATACCTGCGTCAGCGCCTCGCACTGGGTCGGATTGACCTTGCCCGGCATGATCGATGAGCCGGGCTCGTTCTCGGGCAGGATCAATTCGCCGAGGCCGGAACGCGGTCCCGATCCCAGCAGGCGAATGTCATTGGCGATCTTGAAAAGGCTGACGGCGACCGTGTTGAGGGCGCCGTGCGCGAACACCATCGCGTCGTGGGCGGCGAGCGCCTCGAACTTGTTTGGCGCCGAGGTGAACTTCATTCCCGTCAGTGCGGCGATCCTGTCGGCGATGCGCTCGGCAAAACCGATCGGCGCGTTCAGGCCCGTGCCAACGGCGGTGCCGCCCTGCGCAAGTTGCATGAGGCCCGGCATGGTCTGCTCGACGCGTTGAATCCCGTTCTCGACCTGCTTGGTGTAGCCGGAGAATTCCTGGCCGAGGGTGAGGGGGGTGGCGTCCTGCGTATGCGTGCGGCCGATCTTGATGATCTTCGCCCATGCCTGCTCCTTGTCGTTCAGCGCATTGCGCAGCTTCTGCAACGCCGGAATGAGGCGGTGCTCAATCTCCTCTGCGGCAGCGATGTGCATGGCCGTCGGATACGTGTCGTTCGACGACTGGCTCATGTTGACGTGGTCGTTCGGGTGAACCGGCGTCTTCGAGCCAAGGACGCCGCCGAGCTTCTCGATTGCCCGGTTGGCGATCACTTCGTTGGCGTTCATGTTGGATTGGGTGCCGGAACCCGTCTGCCAGACGACCAGCGGGAAATGAGGGTCGAGCTTGCCTTCGGCCACTTCCTGTGCGGCCTCGACAATCGCCTTGCCGATCTTCGAGTCGAGCTTGCCGAGGTCCATGTTGACTTCCGCGGCGGCGCGTTTGATCAGGCCAAGCGCGCGCACGATCGGCGCTGGCTGCCGCTCCCAGCCGATGGGGAAATTCTCGACCGACCGTTCCGACTGAGCGCCCCAGTATCGGTCGGCTGGCACCTCGATCGGACCGAATGAATCGGTCTCGGTGCGGGTCTTCTTGTCGGCCATCGACTATTTCTTCCGGAAAGCGTCAAGGCTGACGACCTGGGCGGCGGTAGCGGGCGTTGCCACGTCCGGTTCGGCCAGCTCCGATTTCTTCTCTTCGGCGGGCCCCACCAGTGCGATCGACGGCTTGTCCTCGACCAACTCCAACGGGCGCGGCGGGGCGCCTATTACTGCGAACTGCAGTTGGAATCCAACCGAAGGGTCGGCGAATGTCTTCACCGCGCTGAATGGGACAAAAAGGCGTTCCGAAATTCCGTTGAAGGAAAGGCCAACCTCAAGAGCGTGCTCAGTGACGACAAGGTCACGGTACTGGTGCTGGAGGACGATGGTCATCTCTTCCGGATACTGGGCAAGTAGCCGCGTCGAAATGCGGACGCCCGCTGCGGTGGTGGTGAAGGAAACGAAGAAGTGGTGCTCGCCGGGCAACCCGGTCCGGGCTACCTCGGAAAGCACCTTGCGGACCACGCCGCGAAGGGCGTCCTGCGCCAGGACGTCGTAGCGGATCAGGTCTTCAGCCATTTTGCCTGCCGCACATTCCTTGGCCCCAATTCCAAATCGGGGCCGCCGTTCCCCGCATGAAGGCAGCCCCGGAGAAATAAGTGGAGGCTTCTGTTGCCAGGTGCCTCCGAACCCCGCCTTACGATGCGAACCGCAAGGACTTCGATTGAGATTGTTTCACCGCTTACGCAGCGAGACGAACCTCGGCATAGTTGTCGTTAGCAACTACAGATTGGCCCGATAACGGCGGTACCATGCCGAGCAAAAGCACACCCTTTACGCCCTCGTCGATCCTATTTCGCCCCCGCCGGAGACCACTCATCTCGAATGGGCTCGGGTGGAGGCGCCGGGTACTGCCCCCGGGTCCGTAGGGTTTATTACGATGGCCGTTTATCGCCATATCCGGATTGCTCCGGCACCTTAGAATATAGGGATTCGGGGGCGCCATGCAAAGGCACAGCAAAGCTAGGCCCAATCAGGTGTCCGCGTTCGCCTGAGGCTCCTGCCAGAGTCTGACAGCTGTTGCGACAATAGTAGCGATATCGACACACGGCCGACGTTCCTTGGCACCCCGGGCGTGATCGAATATTGCACTGCACAAACTGTCAGTATATCATCATCCAGCGCTGGTCCTTGCGGGCTTAGCGCGGCCACCTGAAAGACATCATCCATGAAATCGAGTTTCGCGCGAAACGCGATCGTGCTTGGCCTGCTTTCCGCCTCGGGGCCTTTCGCCATCGACATGTATCTGCCGGCACTTCCGGCGATTGCCGCCGATCTCCACGCTTCGACCGCTGCGACGCAGGGGAGCCTCATGGCTTTCTTCCTGGCGGTCGCGCTCTGCCAGATCGTCTACGGGCCGGTGTCGGACAGCTTTGGGCGCAAGGCGCCGCTCTATTTCGGGCTCGCCCTTTATTCGATCGGCGCGATCGGCTGCAGCTTGG
Organism: Hyphomicrobiales bacterium; assembly: GCA_043741595.1. Lineage (GTDB taxonomy): Bacteria > Pseudomonadota > Alphaproteobacteria > Rhizobiales > Kaistiaceae > DASZQY01. Next base: position 4,286 of record JAYTZZ010000170.1, read on the forward strand.
CGCCGACGATCGAGTGGCTGATCTTTGCGCGCTTCATTCAGGGCATTGGTGCGTGCGCCGGCATGACCATTCCGCGCGCAGTCGTTCGCGACCTGCACACCGGCCATGAGGCGGCGCGGCTGATGTCGCTCATCATGCTGGTCTTCAGCGTGTCGCCGATTCTGGCGCCGCTGTTCGGCAGCTTCGTCACGCAGTTCGGCGGCTGGCGGGAGATTTTCTGGGCGGTTTCTGTCATCGGCATACTCGGGCTCGTGCTGACATTCTTTGCCCTTCGCGAAACTCGTCCGGTGGCCGAGCGTATTCCGTTTGACCTGCGCACAATCACCCAGAGCTATCTCGAGCTCTTCCGCGACCGCCACTACCTCGGTCTCGTCTTTATCGGCGGCTTCGGTCTGGCCAGCTTTTTTGCTTTTCTTGCCGGGTCTTCGTTTGTCTACATCGACCATTTCGGGTTCACGCCGACGCAATACAGCCTGGCGTTCTCGGTCAACGCCATCGCATTCATTGGGATGGCGCAGCTCACCGGATATTTCGGCAAGCGGTTCGGCCTCCACCGGACGGTGAGCGCCGCGCTCACTTTCTATCTAGTCTCGACTTCAGCCCTCCTCGTCGTGACTCTCGCCGGCGTCGACAACCCTTTCGTGCTCATCGTCATGCTGTTCATCAGTTTCGCAGCCATGGGGTTGGTCATCCCATCGACAGCAGCCCTGTCGCTGGAGAACTACGGGCGAACTGCGGGCACGGCTGCGGCTCTCATGGGCACACTGCAACTCGTCACCGGCGCCGTGGTTGTCGGCATCGTCGGCGTGTTCTCGAACGGCACCGTGCCACCGATGGTCACGCCAATCGTCTTCTGCGCCGCGGTGGCTTTCGTGCTCGGCCGGTTGACCCTTGCCCGAAACCACCCAGTGCCCGTCGCGGCGGAGTAGTTCTTCCTCCGCCTGCCGTGAAAAACGCAACAGTGTTTCAGATCGCCTGGTTGCGATGCAGCAAGGCCACGCCATATCCACCCGTCTGACCGTGGGGCGACACTCTCCGGTCGACGGGAAAATCCGGAGATTGAATCCATGAAATCGACCTATGCGCGCGACGCTATTGTATTGGGCCTGCTCGCGGCCATTGGCCCGTTTGCAATCGACATGTACTTGCCGGCTCTTCCGACGATCGCGGCCGATCTCAACGCTTCGACTGCCGCGACGCAGATGACGCTGACCGTCTTCTTTATTGCCTTCGGCGTTTGTCAGATCGTGTATGGCCCGGTTTCCGACATGATCGGCCGCAAGCCGCCGCTTTACTTCGGTCTGGCCTTGTTCACCGTCGCGTCAATCGGCGCCGGCTTTGCGCAGAGTATCGAGTGGCTGATTTTCTTTCGCTTCGTTCAGGGTATCGGCGCGGCCGCTGCGATGGTCATCGTGCGGGCGATCATCCGCGATCTGCATACCGGTGTGGAAGCGACGCGCCTGATGTCGCTTGTCATGCTGGTCTTCAGCGTCTCACCGATCTTGGCGCCACTTACGGGCAGCGGTCTCATCGTCTTGTTCAGTTGGCGGGCGGTATTCGTGGCGGTGACGATCGCCGCTGCGCTTGGCATCGTGCTGCTCGCTGTTCTTCAGCCCGAGACGCGGCCGGCCAGCCAACGCATCGATAGCAACTTCAAGGCCGTGCTTGCTGGTTACGGAAAGCTCATCAGGGATCCAAGATTCCTTGGGCTGACCTTCATCGGCGGCCTTGGCCTGTCGAGCTTCTTCGCCTTTCTTGCAAGCTCGTCGTTCGTCTATATCGAGCACTTCGGCCTCACGCCCACGCAGTACAGCTTCGCCTTTTCGGTAAACGCCGTTGGCTTCATCGGAGCGTCGCAATTGGCGGCGCGGCTTGGCATGCGCTTTGGCATGGCTCGGGTCGTTGCCACGGCCGTCTCCGGCTTTGCGGCGATGGCGGCGGCGCTGTTCGTCGTGACCATCGCCGGCGTCGATAGCCTCCCGGTGCTGGCAGTGTTCCTCTTTCTCGCGTTCGCCTGCCTCGGGCTGGTTATTCCGTCGACCATGGTGTTGTCGCTCGAGGAGCATGGGCCGATCGCCGGCATGGCTTCGGCTCTCGGTGGAACGCTCCAGTTCGTCACAGGAGCAGTGATGATTGTCGTGGTCAGCGTCTTCTTCGACGACACGGCCGTGCCGATGGTGACGACGATCGCGGCCTGCGCTCTTGGTGCGCTGATCCTGGCAAGGTTGACCCTTGGGAGCCGCAATGCCCCAGCCAGGTCAATGGAAATCGAGGAGGCCAGCCCAGCCGAGTAAGCGGACGGCCAAAATTTCTGGCCTTTGCGGTCGGCGGGTTCAATAGCGCCCGGCCGCGCCAGATTGGCGACTGGTCCGCTCGCGCCTCGGCTCACAGGTCGAGCGCTCGGATTTCCTCGTTGGCGCGGCGGAGCCTTTCGGACATCTCGCGAGTCATATTGGCGAGCACTGTGACGAGGACGTTCGGGTGTTCCTTGCCGATTGCGTAGAGATCCTGAACGGCGAACCCGTAGCAAACCGCGTGCTCCTCGGCGACAATGTCCGCGGAGCGGGCGCCGCCGTCGAACAGGGCCATCTCCCCGAACGACAGACCCGGCCCGAACGTGGCGATGCGCTTTCCCGCGCCGGTATTGTCCCGGCTCTTCAGCCGCACCCCGACGGAACCGCTGGCCAACACGTAGAAGAGTCGTGCCGCGTCGCCTTCGCGGATGATCACGTCACCGGTCTCGAACACTTGCGCCTTGACCACCCGCTCGAGGAGCCGGATTTCCTCAGTCGACAGGCCGGTGAAGATCGCCAGCCCGGCGAGCCCGAAATGGGTGCCGAAACCGGTCGCGGCCCGTCCAATCAGCCGGTCCTCGCACCACTGCAGCGCAGAGTCGCTGTCGGGGAACGTCGCGTCTTCGTGTTTGGCAGCCAGGCGGTCGGCGAAGCTGGCGAGGGCAGGGTGACCGGCCAAGCCGGCGAAGAGAAGCTTCGGCCCGTCTTTGCTTGGCTCGCTTGCTCGCAGCAGCAGCTCCGCGGCGGCTTCGTCGAGAAGGTGCACACGGCGGAAATCGAGCACGATGGTAGTCGCCGCGCCGGGGAGTGACTCGAGACGGCGGATCAGTCTCTCGGCCGTGCCGAAATAAAGCGCGCCCTGCAGTTCGATCAGCCGTATACGCCCGCCGTCGGCGTCCAGAATGCGGCGCTCGGCGGGAGACCGCAGGCGCTTGGAACGAACGATGTCGCCACCGATCTCGCGCCGCACGATGGCGCCGCCATGAGCATGAGCGCCGAAAACGTGCAGGCTGAAGTCGCGTGAAATCGCCTTGAACGCGGCGAGGCCGCGCACGCTGTTGCCGAGGTGGTCGAGGGGAGGCGAATAGACCGCGATGCCGAGCTGACCGGGGGCGATCGCGATGATACCGCCCCCGACGCCGCTCTTCGCCGGCAGGCCGACCTCGTATGACCATTGTCCTGCGTAGTTGTACATGCCGCAACTGTTCATCACCGAGATTACGTCCCGCACCGACGCGGTCGGGAGAACGCGTTCCCCGGTCAGCGGCTGGATGCCGCCACTGGCCAAGGTCGCCGCCATCAAGGCGAGGTCGCGGCAGGTGACTTCGATCGAGCACTGCGAGAAGTAGACGTCGAGGGCTTCGTCCGGGTCGCCGGTGATCATGCCGGCGTTCAGCATCATCCATGCGATCGCCCGGTTGCGATGGCCGGTCTTCTTCTCGGACTGGAAGATGGCATCGTTGATGGTGAGCTGCCGTCCGGCAAGGCGGTCGAATAATTCACGCACGGCATGGATGCGATCGCCGACGGTGTCACCCTTGACCAGCGCGGCCGTGGCGATGGCGCCCGAATTCACCATGGGGTTGAACGGACGGTTGGCGGTATCGTCGAAGGCGATGGCGTTGAAAGCGTCGCCGGAAGGCTCGACGCCGACCTTGGTCAGCACGTGAGTGCGGCCATGTTCGGCGAGCACGTGGCCGTACACGAACGCCTTGGAAATGGACTGAATCGTGAAGGGCTTGTCGGTATCGCCGACCGCGTAAACGGCGCCATCGACGGTGGCGACGACGATGCCGAAATCGGCGGGGTTGGCGGTGCCGAGCTCCGGAATGTAGCTCGCGACAGTGCCGCCAGTCTCGTCCTTGAGCTTTCGATGAAGCTCGCGCAAATAGCGCATGATCGGACCGCCTTGGTCCGGCTCGGCAATCTGATCCAACGCGCCCCCTCACAGGTCGAATATATCAGAGCGTCCGACGCGTCGTTGCCCAATATCAGGGCAGCGGGAAATTTGGG
>JAYTZZ010000171.1:0-3679 GCA_043741595.1 Hyphomicrobiales bacterium
AGGGGCAGGTGACTGCCGATATCGGCGGCAACGGCGAAACGCCGCTTCACCGCCGCCAGCCGCTCGATCAGGTCGTCGGCCACAGCCCTGAGCAGGAAGTCGGCATCCTCCACGTTGGCGCGGAGTGCGCGCCGCCGGCGGGCGTCGAGAAGCGTTCGGTCGAAGAGGCGCGGGGGGCCGCTCATGGCGGTGTTATGGGTCGCGTATGCCGCCTCGTCAAAATTGGCCGCATGGCGCTCCTACTGGTCGGCAGCTAGTCTCGCGCCATGGAGACCGACTCCGACACCTTTCTCGAACGTCCGCGGCCGCTGGCCCGCATTCGGGCCGGCGCCACCGCGCTGGCGCGCCGGGCGGCGGATGTGGCGCTGCCGCCCCAGTGCCTCGCCTGCGAGACGCCGATTGCGGCACACGGTTCGCTCTGTGCTGCGTGCTGGTCGAAGCTTCGCCTGATCGAGAAGCCGTATTGCGCCCGGCTCGGCATTCCCTTCGCCTATGATATCGGCGTCGGCGCGCTTTCGGCGGAGGCGATCGCCGACCCGCCGCCGTTCGATCGCTGCCGCGCGGTCGCCGCGTTCGACGACGTAGCACGAAAGCTTGTTCACGGCCTCAAGTATCGCAACCGTCTGGAACTCGCAGCATGGATGGCCGGTTGGATGAACCGCGCCGGTGGCGAACTGGTCGCTGACGCCGATGTCATCGTGCCCGTGCCGCTCCACACCCGCCGCCTCTGGTGGCGCCGCTACAATCAGTCGGTGCTGCTCGCTCGCACGATTGCCGAAGCATCAGCCAAGCCAATTGCTACCGGCACCTTGCGGCGCATTCGCGCCACGGCCCAGCAGGTTGGGCTCACGCCAGACCAGCGCGACCGAAACGTGCGCGGTGCCTTCCAGGTGCCGGCGCCGGAGAAGATCGTTGTCGCCGGGCGGCGCGTTCTCCTCGTCGATGATGTCTATACAACCGGCGCGACGGTGAAGGCGTCAACGCGGGCGCTGCTCCGGGCTGGTGCGGTCGGGGTCGATGTGCTGGTGTTCGCCCGGGTTGTCCGCGGGCCGTTGTGACCCGACATAGGGTAATGTCACTCTCGATCGCAGCCGGAAAACCCGCTCTTCCCATGCCTGAAGTCGTCATCTACACAGAGGAATTCTGCGGTTTTTGCACCATGGCAAAACTTGTCCTGGATCGGTATGGGTTGGACTATGTCGAACGCGACGCGACCGGCCGCCCCGAAGTTCGCGCCGAGATGATCCAGCGTGCGAACGGTGCCTTTACCTTCCCGCAGATATTCTTCGGCGATCGTCATGTCGGTGGCTACCGCGAGCTCTATCAGCTTGAAGCCTACGACAGCATGCAGCGGATGATTGCTGCAACCGGGATTGGCGCATGACTGCGTTCAAGGCCGCCGCGGTGCAGATGCGCACCGGCATCGATGTCGGCAGGAATGTCGACGACGTGGTGCGTCTCATCCGCGAGGCGGCTGCGGCCGGCGCGGACTACGTGCTGACGCCGGAGATGACGACGATCCTCGATCGTGATCGCGCGCGCCTCATGGCCGCGATCTCGCCGGAGAACGTCGATCCCTCCCTGGCCAGATTTCGCGAACTCGCTGCCGAGCTTGGCATCCACCTCCACATCGGTTCGATGGCGGTGAAGCTTGGCGAGGACGCCGTCGCCAATCGCGCGTTCCTGATCGCGCAGGATGGCGGGATCATTGCGCGCTACGACAAGATTCATATGTTCGACGTCGATCTCGCCGGTGGCGAAAGCTATCGCGAGTCGCGCCTCTATCGTCCGGGCAGCACCGCTGTCGTGGCCGATCTTCCGTGGGCGCGTCTCGGGCTCACCATCTGCTATGACGTCCGCTTCCCTCATCTTTATCGCGCTCTTGCCAAGGCCGGCGCCTCGCTCATCGCCATTCCCGCCGCTTTCACCCGCACCACCGGCGAGGCGCATTGGCATGTGCTCATCCGGGCGCGAGCGATCGAGACTGGTTCGTTCGTCATCGCCGCGGCGCAGGGCGGCAGCCATGACGACGGGCGCGAGACATTCGGACATTCGATGATCGTCGATCCATGGGGCAAGATTCTGGCGGAGGCCGACCGCGAGCCGGGTTTCATCATTGCCGAAATCGATCCTGAGATGAGTGCGACGGTTCGCTCTCGCCTGCCGGCGCTTGCCAATGATCGCGCCTTTGCGCCGCCGGCCGCTCCGGCACCGCGCCTGAAATCGGTGTCCTAGATGATCCGCTATGCCCTCAAATGCGACCGCGACCATGAGTTCGAAGCGTGGTTTCGTTCCAGCGCCGACTACGATCGCGCTGCCAAGGCCGGCGAAAACGCCTGCCCCGTTTGCGGGTCCGCCGAGGTCGGCAAGGCACTGATGGCACCTGCCGTCGCCGGCACCAAGAAGGGCGAGAAGGTGAGCCTTGCCGCCCCCGATCCGCGGAGTGCGGTCATGCGCCAGGCGCTGAAGGAGTTCCGCAAGAAGGTCACCGAGAATGCCGATTACGTCGGCGACAAGTTCGCCGAGGAAGCGCGCAAGATTCACTTCAACGAGACCGAGCAGCGCGGCATCTACGGCGAGGCGACCCCGGAGGAAGCCCGCGAGCTAGCCGACGAGGGTATCGCGTTCCAGCCACTGCCGCCCATCCCGGAAGATCGCAACTGATGGCGACGGTTGTCATCACCGGAGCCAACCGCGGCATCGGTCTTGCGCTTGCCGAGGCGTACGCCAAGCGTGGCGACAAGGTCATCGCCGTCGTTCGTCGCTCGTCGCCGAAGCTCGACGCGACTGATGCGGAAGTTCACTCCGGCGTTGAGATAACCGACGACGCCAGCGTGGCCAAATTGGCGAAGGCACTCGCTGGTCGCACGATCGACATCCTCATCAACAACGCCGGTATCCACCGCGGCGACGGTCTGGACCGCCTCGATTGGAAAGGCATCCGAGATCAGTTCGAAACGAACGCGCTTGCGCCCATCCGGGTGACACATGCCCTCCTTCCCAATCTCGGAAAGGGTGGCAAGGTTGCCATCGTTACCAGCCGCTCCGGTTCAATCGGCGACAACGGCTCCAGCGGCAACTACGGCTACCGCATGTCGAAGGCGGCGGTGAATATGGCCGGTGTCAATCTCGCCATCGACCTGAAGCCCAAAGGCGTCGCCGTTGCGATCCTCCATCCAGGCATGGTCAACACCGACATGGGTTCCTCGCCGCAGTCGATCAGCGCCGCGCTCTCCGCCGAGCGCCTCATGGCGCGCATCGACGAGCTGACGCTCGACACCACCGGCCGTTTCCTCCACGCCGAGGGCTACGTCCTTCCCTGGTAGGCTGTGATCTCGGTCACGGCTCCTGAAACTCAAGTTTCCCGTGGGCCGTACTGGTAAAACGTGGCACAATCATTGGGTGCTGGCGCGTAGAGCGCTCGCCAAGGGACGGACGCCTCATGCTTCCGAAACCAGAATCCGCTTGTTTCGTCATCGCCGATATTTCCGGCTATCCGAGCTATCTCGCGGGCGTCGAACTCGACCACGACCAGGACATCATCGCGGACGTCATGGACACGGTGGTGCGGAGCCTTCGTCCGCCGTTCCGTCTCGCAAAGTTCGAAGGCGATGCCGCCTTCGTCTACGCGGTCACGGACAAGGTCGACGGCTCGCTTCTGCAGGACGCTGTCGAGTCG
>JAYTZZ010000172.1:0-3673 GCA_043741595.1 Hyphomicrobiales bacterium
GAGCGTATGAACGACGCCGCCCCCACCCTTGTCGCCGGTCTCGCAGAGCTCGCCCCGGCGTACCGCGGTATTCTCTGCGACGTGTGGGGCGTGGTGCACGATGGGGCGAAGGCACATGCGTCCGCGACCGAGGCGCTGATGAGCTTCCGCGACGGAGGCGGCACGGTTGTTCTCATCACCAACGCGCCGCGCCCGAAGGCCGACGTCGTTCGCCAGCTCGACGGCCTTGGCGTTCCCCGCGCCGCCTACGACGATGTCATCACGTCGGGTGACGCCGCCCGTCACCTGCTCGGCGCCCGTCCGGGCGTGAAGCTCTATCACGTCGGGCCGGAGCGTGACCTGCCGATCTACTTTGGATTGCCGGTCAAGTTTGCCGACGAGGCTGATTGCGAGCTCGTCTCCTGCACCGGCCTCTTCGATGACGAAAACGAGACCCCTCAGGACTACGACGAAAGCTTCGCCGACTGGCAGGCGCGCGGCGTTCCGATGCTCTGCGTCAATCCCGACATCGTGGTCGAGCGCGGCGACCGCCTGGTCTGGTGCGCTGGCGCTCTCGCCGAGCGATACCGTGAGCGTGGCGGCGAGACGATTATCGTCGGCAAGCCCTATGCGCCAATCTACGACACGGCGTTGAGCCGCCTCCAGGAAATCGCCGGCTCGGCCGTGCCCAAATCGGCGGTGCTAGCCATTGGCGATGGCATCGACACCGATATCCGTGGGGCATTCGGTCAGGGGATCGACGTTCTTTTCGTCACCGGCGGCATTCACGCCGCGGTTTTTGGTTCCCGCGAATCGCCGGACCTCGCCAAGGTCCACGCCTTTCTCGCGACCGCCGGCCTTGGCGTCCGCGCCCTGACGACGCGCCTCGTCTGGTCGGCCTCTTGACCGCAACGGAGTGCGGCGTCAGCTTCGCCGCCCGCGATCCGACGGCAAACCTCTTATCGACAGATACTCGCCATGACCTCAGGCGTCCGCCTCAAGGCGCTGACCCCGCATTTTCTCGATCAAGTCCCCGCTGATCTTACCGGCGGTGTCGTCGCCGTCGGTAATTTCGACGGGATGCACGGCGGCCACCGCGCGCTTCTCTCCGTTGCCCGTGCCGAAGCGGCGCGCCGCGGCGTGCCTGCCGTGGTGTTCACCTTCGAGCCGCATCCGCGCACGGTCTTTCGGCCTGAAACGCCCGTCTTCCGCCTGACGCCGCTCTTGGCGAAAACCCGTCTGCTCGGCGCGCTTTCCCTCGGTGGTCTCGTCGTTGCCACGTTCGATCGGGCCTTCTCGACGATTTCGGCCGGCGCTTTCATCGATGAGATTCTGATCGGTCGCCTGAAGCTGAGCGGCGCTGTCGTCGGCTTCAATTTTCATTTCGGGCAGGGGAGGGCTGGTTCGCCCGCGGTCCTCGCCGAGGCCGGGGCACGCAAGGGCTTCGCCGTCACTGTCGTCGATCAGGTGCTGGAAGGGGACGGTGCGCCGGTCTCCTCCACCGCGATCCGCGAAAACCTCGCCGCCGGTGAGGTTGCCGCCGCCAACGCTCGCCTCGGCTACCGCTGGTTCGTTGTCGGCGAGGTCGCGCATGGCGAACAGCGTGGCCGCGAGTTGGGTTACCCAACGGCAAATCTGCGCCTGCCGGCTGATTGCCGCCTCCGCCACGGCGTTTATTCCGTCCGCATGCGGCGCGCCGATGGCACGCTCCTCGATGGCGTGGCGAGTTATGGACGCCGCCCGACGTTCGACGACGGTGCGCCGCTCCTCGAGGTCTTTGCCTTCGACTTCTCCGGCGATCTTTACGGCGAGGAGGTGTCGGTGGCCTTTGCCGGCTGGATTCGACCCGAGCTGAAATTCGATTCTGTTCCGGCACTTATCGCCGCTATGGATCGCGACAGCGAAATCGCCCGTGGCATGCTGGCGGCGGCCGGGCCGGGGACGGCCCTGGATAAGGCTCTGGCAAGTCTGGGGTGAGCTAGTCAAATGGTTGTCGCCGCAAGCGGATTCCGCTAGGTATGGCGTTGGATCGGTCGGATTTTCGCCCAGTTTGTGGGCGACAGAATGGGCTGGAAACCGCCGCTTGGGCCGTTTCAGGTCGGGGACGAACGAATCGGATGACGGGTTTTACTCCAGAACCGCCTCGTGACGGTCGGCTGCTTGGCCTCGCCCTATCGGTGGCGGCGGCGCTTGCCCTCGCCGGATGTTCCGGCACGACCTACGGCACCGGCAAGTCGCCCGGAATGCAAACCTTGGAAGATCTCGCCGGTATCGCAGCGATGTCGGGCGAGAAGAAGGAGCCGATCGACTACACGCCGCGCCCGAAGGTCGTCGCGCCGCCGAGCGTCGCGCAGCTGCCCCCGCCGGGCACCGGCACGGCTACGCTCGATCCCAACTGGCCGGTCGACCCTGAGAAGAAACGCGCCAAGATCCTCGCCGATGCCGACGCCCGCGAGGCAGCGGGCCTCCAGGCCGCGAAAGGCTCGATCCCTATCATGGGCAAGCCGAAGGAAGGCAAGGTCAACCAGACCCTGCTCGGCTACGATCCTGAGAAGGATGCGATGCCGAAGCCCGGAGAGGAGGCCGGCGCGAGGAAGCTCTTCGCTGAGGCCAAGGGCATCGCGGTTGATGAGAACGGCCAGCCGATCCGTCGCTATCTGTCCGACCCGCCGTCCGAATATCGCATTCCCGATCCGACCGCTCCGGTCGTGATCACCGACAAGCCGAAGAAGAAGAAGTTCAAGTGGTGGTGGCAGGACTAGTCGCGCAGCGCCTAGCGCAGCGATTGAAAGAACGCCTGCAGTAACGCCGCCGACTCGCTTTCGGCCATTCCTCCGTAGACCTCGGGCGCGTGATGGCAGGTCGGCTGCGCGAAAAAGCGCCCGCCGCTTTCCACCGCTCCACCTTTCGCATCGAGCGCCCCGAAGTAGAGCCGCCGGATCCGCGCGAAGGAAATCGCCCCCGCGCACATGGCGCAGGGTTCCAGCGTCACATAAAGGTCGGCGCCGTCCAGCCGTTGCGAGCCGATAGCCTTGGCCGCCGCGCGGATCGCCAACATCTCGGCGTGCGCCGTCGGGTCGTCGTCGCCGATGGTGCGATTTCCCGCCCGCGCGATAATCGCGCCGTCGCGCGCGATCGCCGCCCCGATCGGCACCTCGCCGCGGGCACCTGCGGCGCGCGCCTCCTCGAAGGCGATGGCCATGGCATCGATCGTCACGTCAGCACCGCTCCACTCGCTTGCCCCCCGCCGCTCTGCTAATCACCGGCCCCATGAAGGCGCCGCACACTCCATCGCAATCGACTGTTCCCGGCGAGCGCATCGCCAAGGTGCTCGCCCGCGCCGGCCTCTGCTCGCGCCGCGACGCCGAGCGCTGGATCGCCGATGGCCGCGTTGCGGTCAACGGCCGTACGCTCACCTCGCCGGCTCTGAACATCGGTCCGCGCGATCGCGTCACCGTTGACGGCGAGCCGCTGCCCGAACGCGAACGCACGCGCCTCTGGCTTTATCACAAGCCAAAAGGTCTGGTCACGACCGCCCGCGATCCGGAAGGGCGGCGCACCGTGTTCGACGCCATGCCGAAGGAGCTACCCCGCGTCGTCGCCGTCGGCCGTCTCGACATCAACACCGAGGGCTTGCTCCTCCTCACCAACGATGGCGGCTTGGCCCGTACCCTCGAGCTGCCGGCGACCGGGT
>JAYTZZ010000173.1:0-3667 GCA_043741595.1 Hyphomicrobiales bacterium
GCTCAGGCTGTCCGGAGGCGGATCGAAAACCCCTGTCAGAAGTTTGACCAGCATGGCGGCGAGAACCGCTCCCGTGAGCAAGCCGGCGACCGCGCCGGCCGCGAAGATCAGCAACCCCTCGCTCCACAGGAACGCGCGCAGCTGCGCGGGTTTCGCGCCGAGCGCTGAAAGCACGGCGAAGGTTCGGCGTCGGTCGAGGACGCCAAGCGCCAACACCAGCCCGGCGGCGCAGGCGACAAGCGCCAGGGCATAGGCAAGTTCAAGCCGCGTCAGGCCGCCAAGATCGACCGCTGTCAAGCTTGAGCTGATAATCTGACGCGCCTTGCCGATGTCCTGGACTTGCACGCCCGGAAGGGCGGCGACGACCTTCTCTGCCTCATTCCGAACGGCAGCGGGGTCGCTGTTCACCCGCATGAGCACCACCTCGGAAGCGGCGTTGCCGGTGGCGCGAGCGACATAGTCGGCATTGGCGACCAGGAAGGAATCATGCGGCGCTGTCGGAAATTCCCGAACGATGCCGATGAAGTGAAAGGGAACCGGGTGATACTGGTGATCCGCCCCCGATTGGAGGCGGAGATTGATCGTATCGCCCAGGGCGAGCTGGAAATCGGTGACAGTTTCGTCCGACGCGAGGACGCCATCCGGTGTGCTCCTGAGGAGTTGAAGCGTTGCCGCCGCATCGCCGTTGGCGAAGTATGCGTTGGACATGTTGGCGGCGCGCCCGATCGTCGCTGGATCGATGCCGTAGAAATCCTGGAGATCAGTGCCGACGTAGGCGAAGCGATGCTGCATCGGCGCTGCGGCGGTGACCCCCGGTAACGCCGCGAGCGCTTCCAACGCCTGACCGGCGGGTTCCGCGGCCGTTCCGGTAACCGTCACGTCCGAGCCGTTGGTCAGCTCGGCATCCACGCGCGCCTGCGCCTGATAGGTCGAATTGAAGATCGCGGTGGATGTGGCAAACGCGAACGCGAGCGCGGTGAGGGCGATGCCGACGGTGATCCGGCGACTCTGGCGAGCGAGGAAACCGGCGACCAGGTCCGCGAGCCGGCCCGCCACCGGTCTAAGGGCAAAGCCAATGGCGTGACGCGCCCGGCGAAATACGAGAAGCGCAATGCGCACCGTCAGGAGCCCGGCGCCGAGCCAAAGAAACATCGGCGCGAGAAAGGCCCAGTAGTCGATCGAGACGGCAGCGACCCCTTCTGGGGCGAGCACAATCTGATAGCCCGACGCGGCCGTCCGCCAGTAGACAATCGCCGCAAGCACGAGAAAAACGATGTCGAGGTATGTCCGCTCCCAGAGCTGCGGGCGATCGTGGCCGACCGACATGCGCGCTGAGGCTATCGTGAGACTCTGCGCATCCCTCCATGCCGGTGCCAGAACTGCGGCCAGCGACAGAAGTAGCCCCCCAGCCGCTGCAAGCGCTACCCAGCCAAGTCGCCCGGCACCGACCACGCCGGTTCCGAAAAGAAGTCGTGAAGCCGCTTCGGCGACAGCAATACCGAGGAGGGAGCCGACGAGGCCAAGGGACATCGCCTCCGCGCCAGCGAATTGGGCGAGACGCGCAACCGAGCCACCGCGCAGACGCACCAGCGCCTGATCGCGTCTTCTGCGGGCCGCACCGGAATGGGCTATGGCGATCGTGAGAAGAACAGCGACGATGGCGCCGGGCGCTCCAAGGAAAAGAAAGAGAACACGCGCGTAGAGGGCGTCGCCCCGAACCGTATCGAGGACAGCGGCAAGATTGTTGGCGAGGAGGGCGCTTCCCGACACGCGCAGCTCCAGGTTCCGGCCCGCTTCGCCAACTTTTGCAAAGGCCGTCTGAGGATCGGCGGGCAGGGTTCGATGGTCGAGCCGGAGGTGACGCTGTTGGCGCACGCTATCCGGCCGCACCTTGCCTTGCGGATCGAACAGCTCGTGCCAGAGCGTCATCGGAACGACGAGCACATTGTCGGGTGGCGCTTGTGGCGCGGCTCCGGGCGGTGCGCCGACCGCCTGGAACAGAGAGTCGGCATTTGGAATGTCGACAACACCATCCACTGTGACCTGCACGTCGCCGACCGCTGGTCGGTGGAGGGTCACCCGGTCGCCGGGCGCTACGTGCAGATTGGCGGCGGTCTGTTGTGCGATGAGAACGCCACCGGGTTTCCCGACGAGCGGCCTGAAATTTCCCGGGAAGTCGACGAAGTAGGAGGGCTCGACCCCGATGACCTTGCCCGGCCCGGTGACTTGCACGGTGCCACCGGCGGTCGCCTCGAAGCCGTCGACATTGGCGTAGGCAACGGGCGCTGTGCTCGAAAGGACAGCTGCGTTCTTGATTGCCTCGCCGATCACTTGAGGATCGGCACCGGGAAGAAGCTCGATTTGCCAGTCGACCGGCATGCTGGCGGTCGCGCGTTCGGTCATCGTTGCGCCGCTTGAGCGAATGAAGGCACCGAGAGCCGCGATCAAGCCGACGGTTATGGCGATCCCGACGATGGTGCCCGCGAAGGTCAGCGTTCGGGTCTTCAGAAGACCGAGGAGCCATGTCGCCATCATGGGGCAGTTGCCTCGACAGGCAGAGTCAGGCGCCCGTGCTCCATGCGCCAGACCTGGTCGAGAGCCTCGGCAATCTCCGCGTCGTGCGTCGCGATCACGAGGGCGCTTTGCAAGACTGAGGCCCAATCCAGCAATGCGATCAGCACGGCTTCGCCCGTCGCGCTGTCCAGTTGGCCGGTCGGCTCATCAGCAAGGAGGAGGCTTGGTGCGCTGACGATGGCGCGGGCAAGCCCGACCCTTTGCGCCTGGCCGCCTGACAGTTCCTCCGGCAGCCTCACTGCCAAGTCGGCGAGATCGAAAATGTCGAGCGCCGCCATGGCGCGTGCGCGCGTCCGGGTCGCGTCGCTCGCCAGCAGCAACGGCAGTTCTACGTTTTCAACCACGCTGAGCGGTGCCATCAGACCAGGTGACTGGAAGGAGATAGTCACCTTGCTGGGCCGCAGGTCCTCAATGCCGCCGAGAGCTGGCCATGCAACCGTTCCGCCGGTCGGACGATCGAGCCCCGCCATCAGGTTGAGCATCGTCGACTTGCCGCTTCCCGACGGACCCATGATGGCGATGCGGTCCTTCGCGCCGACCCGGCATGACGTTGGGAGAAGCGCGTCCAGTCGCTTGCCGCCTTGCATAAAGCTGCGGGCGGCGTCATGGGCCTCAAAGAGCGCGCCGGTGATCGCCGGGTCAGCCATCAACGATCCGCCCGTCGCGAATGTGAACCACACGATCGGCCAATCGCGCCAGCGCGGAGCTATGCGTTGCGACGAGGATCGCGGTTCCGAAGTCGCGCCGTTCCGCCAGATCGGCCAGGATCAGCGCTTCGGTCGCGGCATCGACTTCGCCAGTCGGCTCGTCGCAGATCAGAATTTCCGGTTCAGCCGCCAGCGCGACGGCGAGCCCCGCCCGCGCCGCCTCGCCCCCCGACAGCTCCGAAGGCATGGCGCTCAGATGTGTCGCCAAGCCGAATTTGCCCAGCAGGTCGAATGCCTGGCTTGAGTAGAGTTTCCTGGCGAGCTGGCGTTGCAGCCGAATATTTCCGCCGACCGTCAGGTGATCGACGAGATTGCCCGACTGCATGAACATGCCGATGTGCCGCGCCCGGATGCCGGCGCGAACCTTCTCCGGTCGGCGGCTCACC
>JAYTZZ010000174.1:0-3652 GCA_043741595.1 Hyphomicrobiales bacterium
TGGCCGTGCCGGCCGACCACGAAGTGGTCAGCGCGACGCCGAGGTCCGGGGCATTGACGACAAACGGCGCATCGAGCTTCGCCTCGACGTAGCCCGGCCAGTAAAGCGGGGCGCTGGCGGCGACACCGCCGAGCGCCGCCGTGATGCCGTCGCCGGCTTCAACATAGGTGCCGCGCTCGCAGCGGAAATCGAGGCGGAGGGGAAAGCCTTCGAGGACGACGCCCGTGCAGCCGATCTTCCTGCCGTTGACGGGCGCGGCGTTCAGGCGGGCGATTGTCTTTTCGGCGAAATAATGGGCGGCGTACCAGTAGCCGACCCAGGCGAGCCCCAGCACGACGATAACGCCGAGGATCAATCCAAGTCCGCCTCGCCGTCGCCCGTTCGCCATGCCTGCCTGACGCTCCGATTTGCCTGCGTACGCCCGGCTTGCTAGGCCGTCACGCGCTTCTCCCCGGGTTCAACGCGCCTCGTATGTCCGATTTCTGGGTATTTGGCTACGGCTCGCTCATGTGGCGGCCGGGCTTCGACCATGTCGACGCTGTCGCGGCGCGCCTGCCGGGCGCCCATCGGTCGCTCTGCATCTATTCCTGGTTCCATCGCGGCACGAAGGAAAGACCGGGGCTGGTGCTCGGTCTCGATCATGGTGGATCGTGCCGCGGCGTCGCCTATCGCGTTGCCGGCGAGAACCACGAATCGGTCATCGCCTATCTCCGCGAGCGCGAACTGGTGACCGATGTCTATCGCGAAGTCTGGCGGCCCGTGATTCTTGCCGGCAAGCGCAGCCGTGTGGTTTCGGCCGTCACCTTCCTCGTCGATCGCCGTCACACGCAATACGCGGGCAAGCTATCGCGCCTGCAATTGTTGGCGCAGGTGCGGACGAGCGTCGGCAAATCCGGGGCGAATGCCGAGTACGTCATCAACACCGCGCGCCATCTTCGCGCGGCCGGAGTCAGAGATGAGACGCTGGAGTGGCTTGCCGCGGCCCTAGGCGGCGAGGGCGACGGGCCGGGCTGAGAGATCGGCGACGAGATCGCGACGCTCGGAGTCCATCGCCGACAGCAGGTGAATGAGAACCACCGTGTCCGTGCTGAGGAGCGGCGGCCAGCGGCGGTCCCGGGATGTAGGGCGCCCGAGGAGGTCGAGGACGGTGATCCAGTGGGCGGCGACGCGGCCGTTACCGGCCGGACGCGCCAGGATCACCACCGCATTCCGGAACGCGGCAAGTTCGTCGTGGGGCACAGCCGAAAAGAGATAACGACGGCCCGAATTGCCGCGGAAATAATGGAAGCGGTCGCCGAGCCCCACTCTCTGGGGGACTTCCGGGGGCTGATCGGAGAGGAGGGGTGGGAGCACGGCGACCATGAGAACAAACATAGAACAGATTTTGCTGGCATGCAAGTCATCTCATGAAATTTCGCCAAAAAAAGAGTCGCATTCGGGCTGAAACGAGTCCGAAGCCAAGGCCGCTCAGGCTTTCGCCATGGCGGCGCGACCCTCGGCAATGAGGCGGGCGGAGGCGGTCTCGATGCTCGACTGCAGGTTCGTCAGGAACGTCCGCGAATCGAGTCCGGGCGGGATCGGTGGCAGGAACTCCACGACGATCGTGCCGGGATAGTGCAGGAACTGCCGGCGCGGCCAATAGAGCCCCGAGTTGAGGGCGACCGGCACCACCGGCACGTTCAACGTCCGATAGAGCAGGGCGATGCCCGGCTGATAATCGGGCGGCGCTCCGGGCGCCCGGCGCCTGCCCTCCGGAAAGATGATGATCTCGCGGCCCTTGGCAATTTCCTCGCGCGCGCGCTCGGCCAACGCGCGGAGCGCCGATGTCTTGCCCTCGCGGTCGACGTGGATCATCCCCGTCTTGATCGTGTACTGGCCAAAGATCGGCAGCCAGCGGAGCGAGCGCTTCATCACGATCGTCGGATTCCTGAGGAGCGGGATAAGCGCGAACGTCTCGAACGACGACTGGTGCTTGGGCGCGACCAAGGCGGCGCCCGGTGGAATATTCTCCGCGCCGCGTATCTCCATGCGGATGCCGGCGATCTTCTCGTGAAGGAAGAGCGCAACCTTCGCCCAGTTGCGCACGACGCTCATGCCGAACGCCTGCGGCAGGATGAAAAACAGCGGCAGGGTCCCGACCAGCATCACGGCGGTCACAATGTAAAAGGCGAGATTGAAGAGGAGCGAGCGGAGGAAAATCATCGGCGGGAGGGCGCCACGTTCATCCGGCGGTGCCGGTCGCCGGCGGCGCCTGCGGCGAGACGGCTAGGCGGGTGACGGTGAGGAGATACTTGCCGTATTCGCGGACGAGCAGGCTGAAGGCATCCGGGTCGTGCCACCAGTCGGCGAGGTGCAGCTCCGGGTTGGCGATCGGATAGGCGACGAGCTCGACGCCCGGCATGGCGTCGGCGAGTTCGGCCAGCGAGCGCGGCATGTGATAGGCGCTGGTAACAACGATGATCGACGCATAGCGGTGATCGTGCACCCAGTCACGCGTTTCGGTGGCGTTGCCGATGGTGTCGCGGGCGGCATGACCAAGATCGACACAGCAGGCGAGCATGGTCGCGTCCGGACCGGCGTCGAGCGTATCGGCCAGCGCCTCCGTGCCGACAGCCGGGTTGACGCCGGAGATGAGCAGCCGCGAGGCGCGGTGCTCGGCAAGCAGATGCATGGCGCTATCGATGCGCGCGCTGCCGCCGGTGAGCACGACGATGCCCTCGGCTTTCGGACTTGAGGGCGGTGCGGCGCCGGCGATCTGTGTGGCGAAGGCGACGAAACCGACGACGAGCGCGAGCGCCACGGCTCCGGCAAGGAGAATCACGGCGCGCAACAATCTCCCGAATCCCCGCATGGGCGCTTCCGCATCGGCTGCGCCGCTCGTCGACGTGGCGCGTTTTTGTTCCCGTACAGCATCGCTCATGGGTTGGATAGTTCCAGCCAAAAAACGTGTGCGGCGGGCATCTCCCTAGTCCCCATCGGCGAGGTGCTGATAGACGGTGAGACGCGAGGTGAGGGCCGTCATCACCGCAACAAGAAATGCAATGCCGAGCGCGCCGAAATAGCCGATGGGACCCACGGCAAAATGCCCGAAAAGGGCGGAGACCTGATCCGAATCAGTGCCCGACAGCGACGGCACGACGAGGAATCCGAGCACTGCGAAGATGATTCCCGCTGTCGCCGCGCCGATCATGCCGCCGCGAAGGCCGAGGAGCAGGAAGTGCCGCTGGAACTCGCGGGCGATGAAGCCGTCCTCGGCGCCGCAGATGTGGAGAACCGAGACCACGACGCTGTTCGAGGCCATCGCGCCGCGCGTCGCGAAAACGACGGACAGAATCGTGGCGACGAAGACAAGGAGCAGAATCGACAAACCAGCCAGCACCGTCGCGTTCGCCATCGATTGCAGCCGCGCCGCCCAGGCGCGGTGATCGTCGAGCGAGGCACCCTTCACCTGACTCATCAGTCGCGTGCCGAGATCGCCGAGGTTGGCGGCGTCGGGGTCGGTCAACTTTACGACGACGAGGCGGGGGATGGGCAGGTCGCTCAGGTCGAGGCCGGCGCCGAGCCACGGTTCGAGCAGCTTGGCATTCTCCTTGGCATCGAGCACCTCGACGCCGGCGACACCCCGCGTCTGGCGGGCGATGGAGGCGGCCTT
>JAYTZZ010000175.1:0-3648 GCA_043741595.1 Hyphomicrobiales bacterium
ATTAGACGACAAGCAGACATCCTTTTGCCGGTAGGTTCGTCGCCGCCTTGATGGCTTCCACATAAAGCGCGACCTGGCTGGTGTATTGCCCTCGGCTCGCGTCGAAATCGCGATCGGTCTTGAAGTCCACCACAGTCCAGCCCGCAAAGTCCTGCGTTTCTTGGCGGAAGGCCATATCGATGGTGCCTTCGGCAAGCGTGCCGTCCGCCCGCCTCAGCAGGACCGGGGTTTCGCGACGAACGTCGCCCGTGCGAGCGGCGGTGGCTGCCAGTCGGAGGATCGGGTGGGCGAGAACAGCCACGACAGCGTCAGCGGCGTCGTCCGTCTCGTCGGCGGTCGCGGCGACGAGCCGTCCGTTCACAGCGATTGCCGCCCGGACAGTCTCGGGCGCCGCATTGAGGTCGATGTTTGCGAGGACGGAATGGACGAGCGCCCCGAACCGCCGCCCGCCGGAACGACGTGGGCCAACGTCGCTGACGTACACCACCTGAATACTTTCATCCTCGGCTTTGCCTCGGGCGAGCGCGGTTACGGTCTGTATCGATAGCGATGACTGAGATGCCTGCTCGAGCACTTCACCACGGGCTTTCCTCCAGCGGGCATAAGCCTCCTCGCTCTCCGCTGCGGCGGAGCCGTCGGGTTCAACTTCAAGAATGCGTTGCTGTCGCAAAGGCGCCGGCTCCGGGACATCGAGCTTGAGAATGGACGGGTCCCACCACGCGACCGGCGGCCCACCAGCGCTGGGCCGGTGAAGACCCGGCCGGACGGGTCCTCCTGCGGGGGGAACGCCATCTGGCCCGCGATCGAGCACGCTGTCGTCGCCGAAGGCCGGGCATCCCGGCGCCTCACCGGGCGCGTTCTTGGTGTCGTCGGAGGGATACAGGACGGGGTCTAAGACGCTAAGCCAGCCGCCGATGCGCGCATCGCCGCCAACGGGTACGACCAGGAGATCTCGTGCGCGCGTCGCCGAAACATAGGCGACCCGCACTGCCTCGGCACGTTCGCGCTGCAGCTCTTCATCCGCGGCCTCGAGCAGCTCGGCGGGCACGCAGCCGCACAGAGGCTCAAGCCACAACTGGCGTTCTGGGTCAATGTGGCGACTCGGGGTATCGCGGCTCAACGGGCAGGTAGGATCGGCGAGAACGACGACGGGGAACTCGAGCCCCTTGGCTTTGTGGACGGTGGTTACCCGAACTCCCTCAGTCCCTTCCTCCACTATGGGCGCTTCGTCCGCCTCACCTCGCTCGGCATCACCCTCGATCTTCTCGACAAAATCCCTGAAGGACGACGCTCCGCGCTCGAAACGCCGAGCCATGTCGACGAGTCTCATGCAGTTAGCGAGGGCCTGCTCTCCAGTCGGCCATAGCGCAACGCCCGCATGCGCACGCACCGCATCGAGCAGCATTGTGATGGTCTGAGCGATGGGGCGGTGATTGCGCCCACGATGCAGGGACGCAAGCAGCGCCAGCGCGTCCGCGACTTCATAGGCGTCGGTGTCGAGCTGATCGCGATCGACGATATGAAGCGGATTCAAATGACGGGTGCGCAGAACTCCGTCCGGGGCCGGATGTTGCCGGTAGGTGAGCAGCGCATCGTCGCCGAAGGCGAAGAACGGTCCGCGAAGCGTGGCAAAGACCCGTAGTTCATCATCCGGCCACTCGATAGCGGTCAGTCCATTGCGGAGTGCGATGATCTCTTCACGGTCATGGAACGAACGGCCACCCACCAGCAAGTGCGGAATCCGTCGTGCTTCCAGAGCGCGAACGTAGGGCCTGGTGACGTCGGCGGAGAAGTTTCGGAACCGGCGAAAGAGGATACAGATGTGGCGCGGCCGGATGGCGACCTGCCTGCCATTCTCCTCGATCGTCCAGCCACTTTCTCGAACCAGCCAGTCGATAAAGGCACCGACGGCAGTCGGTAGCGACGCATCAATCCGCCAGTTGACGATCTTTCCGTAGTCGCTGTAGGGCAGGGGCACCGGCAGAGCGATGATGGACGGCCTGCCAGCGATGTCGGCCCGCCAAGGATCGAGCGGAACGTAGCTTGCCTGGCTGCCGTCTGCGCTCTCGCTCATCGCTGGCGCAAACGCCGCATTGACGAACGATTGCAAGGGCGGCAGTCCGCGGAAGCTTGTGCTGAGGTGGAGGAGCTCCGCGCCGTCCGCGAGCAGCCTCTTCTTGACTTGCTCGTAGACGGCGACGTCAGCGCGGCGGAACCGATAGATTGACTGCTTTGGGTCGCCGACCAGGAACAACTTGCCGGGCACCGGGCGGGCCCTGCGCCAGTCGGTTTGGCGCGGATCATCGGCAGTAAGGAGCAGGAGTAATTCGGTTTGGAGCGGGTCGGTATCCTGGAACTCGTCTACAAAGAAATGCGTAAAGCGTTGCTGTAGTCCTGCCCGGACGTCGCCGTCGTCGCGCACAAGGTCTCGCGCTTTGACGAGGAGGTCGAGGAAATCAACGCGACCTGCGCGGCCCTTCAATTCTTGATAGGCATGGACCGCTGATTGCAGGGCCTCGTTTAGAAGTGGCGCGAGGTCGGCATCGCTGGCGGCGATGAATGCGTCAAGGTGTTCCTTCGCCTTGTCCCGCCGGGGAAGGACGTCGTCGCGGGTGAGGTCACCGAAACGCGTGCGCTGCGCGCCTTTGTAAGTCCAGCTTCGCCTCGTGGCGAACTCGCGCAATGACGCTTCAAGGCCGTCATAGTCGCGGCCGCGAACCATCTCTGCCCTGGCGTTCTCCTCAACGAAACGATTGATCTCACCAAGATTGCGCGCTAGGTAGTCGTCGGCCCAGGAGCTCTGGCCCGCCAACGCTCCGATGGCAGTCAAGCTCCGCAATACGTCGTCGATGGCGCCGGTGCGGTCGAACGAATCGTGCCGCCATGGTCCGGCAAAGTCGCGATGCTCAATCAGACTGCCGAGCGCACCCCTCAATGCATCGCGCGGTCGTTGGCCTTTTGTCCGCCGCCGGAGAACGCGACGGATGCCCTCCGGAGGGTCTGCCAGAATTGCTTGGAACCAGCTCTCGAAAGCCTGATCGATGAGGGCCTGAGCCTCATCCTCTGCGGCCACCTCGAAAAGCGGATCGATGCCGGCCTCTACCGGCCGCTCTCGCAACAGGTCCCCGCAGAAGGCGTGGATGGTGCCGATTCGCGCCAGTTCCAACTCGGCGAGGGCTTGATCCAGTCGTTCCCGCTGAGTGGCAGCCGCGTCCTTTCGAGCCCGCTCGATCTCCGCTCGCAGCCGTAGCTTCATCTCGCCAGCCGCCTTCTCGGTGAAGGTCACGGCGACAATGCGGTCGAGCCTACTCACTCCTTCGCGAACAAGCGCGACAATCCGGCCGACCAGGGCGGTGGTCTTGCCGGTTCCGGCCGCCGCTTCGACGAACAGCGTAGTCCCGAACTCGGTCAGGATCCGGCGTCTCGCTTCGTCATCCGGCCGTTCGATCATGGCAGCGCCCGGAGGGACAGAAGCGGTTCCAGGCGCCCTTCGGGTTTGCGCGCATCGCGAGGCGGGTCGGCGGTTCGGGATCGACCCGCGGACGGTGGCCAAGATGATGGTGTTCTCGGTGCCGCCCGGGTATCGGCGGAGCCGGCCGCCGGCGCGACCGAAGCTGGACCCGTTCATCGGGATCATCGACCGGATCC
>JAYTZZ010000176.1:0-8389 GCA_043741595.1 Hyphomicrobiales bacterium
CAGAAGAAGCGCATCGGCGATCTGCTTCCACTCGTCGTCGTGCGAAGATTTCGCGTGCGGCTTGTCGGCGCGCCGGTACCAGTAGCCGGCGTTGCTTTCGTCTCCCTCGACGCGATGCAGATGGGCATGAACCCAAGCAGCCGCCTTGCCCTCGTCGTCCATCACCAGAGCATGCGCTTTATCCCATTCGCCTTTGGTCGCGTGCCAGAGCGCAGTCAGAGGGCCGCTCGCGTCTTTCGGTGGGGCGGGCAAGGCGCGGAAGGTGGCGTGATCCATCGCTCTATTCCTGCACGACGGCGTCGGCTTCGATCTCGACCAGCCACTCATCGTCGATCAAGCCCTTGACGATTGCCATCGTACTGGCCGGACGGATGTTACCGAAGGCCTCGCCGTGCGCTCGACCTATTGCCTCCCAGTCCGACTGCCGGGTGAAGAAAGCGCGCGTGCGGATCACGTCTTCAAGGCGCGCACCGGCCTTTTCCAGCGCGATGCGGATGACCTCGATACAGCGCCGGGTCTGTGCCGCAGGATCGCCTACGCCGACATTCTTGCCGTCGGGACCAATCGGCGCCGAGCCGCCAACCGCAACAATGTTGCCGATGCGGACGGCGCGCGAGAAACCGATGATCGGCTCGTACGGGCTGCCGGAGGAAACGTTCTGGCGCTTCATGTCGACCACCACGGTTCTGGTTTGAAATGCCCCGCCGCGTCTTCGATGACCTTGGCGGTGCGGAACAGCATCTCTTCGTCGAACGGCCGGCCTATGAGCTGCAGGCCAAGAGGCAAGCCATCGGCGGTCTTGCCGGCGGGAACGGCGATGCCGGGTAGCCCGGCCATGTTGACCGTCACCGTGAACACGTCGTTGAGGTACATCTCGATCGGCGAAGCGAGCGCCATCGCCTCGAGTCCAAACGCCGCGGTTGGCGTCGCCGGCGTCAGTATGGCGTCGATGCCCGCCTCGAACACCTTCTCGAAGTCGCGCTTGATGAGCGTGCGCACCTTCTGAGCACGGAGATAGTAGGCGTCGTAGTAACCGGCGGAGAGAACGTAGGTGCCGATGAGCACGCGCCGTTTGACCTCGTTGCCGAAGCCGGCGGCGCGCGTCTTCTCGTACATATCGATGATGTCGTCGCCGGGGACACGCAGGCCATAGCGGACGCCGTCATACCGCGCGAGGTTCGACGACGCCTCGGCCGGCGCGACGATGTAATACGCCGGCAAGGCATATTTCGTATGCGGCAGCGAGATATCGACCAGCTCCGCGCCGGCATCCCGAAGCCATGCCTTCCCCCGCTCCCAGAGCTTTTCGATCTCGGCCGGCATGGCATCGACGCGATACTCCTTCGGAATGCCTATGCGGAGGCCTTTGACGCTCTGACCAACCGCCTTCTCGTAGTCCGGCACCGGCTGATCGACAGACGTAGTGTCCTTGGGGTCGCTGCTCGCCATCGATCTGAGGAGGATGGCCGCGTCGCGCACGTCGCGGGCAATCGGGCCGGCTTGATCAAGCGACGAGGCAAACGCGACGATGCCCCAGCGCGAGCAGCGGCCGTAGGTCGGCTTGATGCCGACGGTTCCGGTGAAAGCCGCCGGCTGGCGGATCGAGCCACCGGTGTCGGTCGCGGTCGCGCCCGCACAGAGCCGTGCCGATACAGCCGTCGCCGAGCCGCCCGACGAACCGCCGGGGACCAGCGGAGCGTTGGAATTGTCCGACCGCCACGGATTGACGACCGGCCCGTAGTACGAAGTCTCGTTCGACGAGCCCATGGCGAACTCGTCCATGTTGAGCTTTCCGAGCATCACCGCGCCATCCGCCCAGAGATTGGCCGTGACCGTCGACTCGTACGTCGGCTTGAAACTATCGAGGACATGGCTCGCCGCTTGTGTGTGGATGCCTTCGGTCGCGAATAGATCCTTGATGCCTAAGGGCACACCTTCCAGAGCGCGCGCCTCGCCGCTCGCCATGCGCCTGTCGGAATCGGCCGCCATCGCGAGAGCTTTCTCCGGCGTCTCGACGATATAGGCGTTGAGGACCCGCGCCTTCGCCATCGCCGCAAGGTAGGCCTTGGTGAGTTCCACAGCGGAGAACGATTTCGCGGCGAGGCCGTCCCGGATTTCGGCGATGGTGAGTTGCGTCAGGTCGCTCACGCGAGCGCCTTCTCGTAGAACACCGACCAGCCGGTATCAGGATAGTCCAGAACCGGACCGCAGCGGATGAACCCACCGCGCTCATAAACGCGCCACGCGGCCGGGTGACGGTCGCCGGTTTCGAGTACAAGGCGAGTGAGCCCATCGCGCCGGGCGAGTGCTTCGATCTCGGCGAGGATCGCGCCGCCGATCCCCTGCCCCTGATGCTCCGGCCGCGTGAACATGCGTTTGACCTCGCCGATGCCGTCTGCGTCGCGGCGGAGTGCGCCGATAGCAACCGCGCGGCCATCGGCGCGGGCGACGAACAGCGTCGTGGCACCATTTGCCATCTGCTCGACGGTCATGTGCGTGCAGAACTCCGGCGGAGTGAGCGCCAGCAATGCCGCATTAAGCTCGGCGACGAGGACGCGGATCTCGTCGTGCAGCGGGCTCTCGACGGCAATATCGACCGCAGAAGGGCGCCTCATTCAACCACCTTCGGCACGACAAAGAACTGGTCGGCACCGCCCGGCGCGTTGGCGAGAACTTTTTCCGCAACCTCGCCATCAGTGACCACATCTTCCCGCATCTTCATGCGCATGGAGACAACGGCCGTCATCGGCTCGACTCCGGTGACATCGACTTCATTCAACTGTTCGACGAAGCCGAGGATGGTATTGAGATCGCCGCGCAGTTTTTCAGCCTCCGCGTCGCTGACGGCGATACGGGCAAGGCGGGCCACGCGCTTAACGGTCTCCTTGTCGACGGACATGGCAAATCCTTGAGAATGAGCGCCCTCTTAGCAGAGGGGGTTTTGTAGCGGCAAGGGCGATTGAACGGCCGCAACCCGCGGGCTAGCCTCGCCCGATCGAGGCTCACGGACAAGCGATGCCGGCAACCGCCTCCCAACCCGAAATCCACGCGTTCTGCCGGGATTGCCTTACCCCGGCCTCGGCGACGACGACTCGCTGTAGCAACTGCGGCAGCCCGCGACTCATTCGCCATTCAGAGCTGAATGAGCTCTCCATCGCCCACCTTGATTGTGACGCGTTCTACGCGGCGATCGAAAAGCGCGACGACCCCTCCCTTGCCGATAAGCCGGTGATCGTCGGCGGAGGAAAGCGGGGCGTGGTCACGACCGCCTGCTATATCGCCCGGATACGGGGCGTTCACTCGGCGATGCCCATGTACCAGGCACTGAAGGCTTGCCCCGACGCAGTCGTGGTCAGCCCGAACTTCGAAAAATATGTCGCGGTCGGGCGCGAAGTGCGCACCCTGATGCAGGAGCTGACGCCGCTGGTCGAGCCGTTGTCGATCGACGAGGCGTTCATGGATCTTTCGGGCACCGAGCGGCTCCACCAGGCTCCTCCTGCCCTGGCACTGGCCAAGCTGCAGAAACGCATCGAGGATGAGATCGGCATCACGGTCTCGATCGGCCTGTCGTTCAACAAGTTCCTCGCAAAGGTCGCCTCCGATCTGAGGAAGCCGCGCGGCTTTTCGGTGATCGGCGAGGCCGAAGCGGTGACGTTCCTCGCCGACAAACCGGTCGGATTGATCTGGGGTGTGGGCAAGACGATGCAAGCCCGTCTCGCCGCCGATGGGATTCGCACCATCGGCGCACTGCAGCGCATGGACGAAGCCGAACTCGGCCGCCGCTACGGCTCCATGGGCTTGCGATTGTGGCGACTGTCGCGGGCACGCGATACGCGTTCGGTCGAACCCCATGGCGAGGCGAAGAGCGTCAGCGCCGAGACAACTTTCAACACCGATATCGCCGATCTGCACGAGTTGACTTCCATCCTCCGCGCGCTGTCCGAGAGAGTGTCGCGGCGGTTGAAGCGATCGAGTATCGCCGGTCTTACCGTCACGCTGAAGCTGAAGACGGCCGACTTCAAGATCCGCACGCGCAGCCGGCAACTCGCCGATCCGACGCAGCTCGCCGATCGCATCTTCGCCACCGGTGCCGATATGCTGGCGCCGGAAGCAGATGGCACACTGTTTCGCCTGATCGGCATCGGCGTATCGGAATTTGCCGATCCGCGACACGCCGACCCCGACGATCTCGTTGACACCGGCGCCCGGAAACGCGCGGCGGCGGAAGCCGCGGTGGACGAGATCAGGGACAAATTCGGGAACCGGGCGGTCGAGTTGGGCTTGATCTTCGAGCCCGGAGAGCGGCGAGCACCGAAGCGCTAGGGACAAGCCTTCTCCGGCAGCACATCTAGCTGGACCATCGTGCCGACCAGCGTGAACTTGCCGTAGTTGAGCTTGAGTTGCCGCATGATGCCGTTCTCGTAGAGAATTGCCGACATGGCGTACATCGGCGCCTGATCCGCACCCTTGTCCTCGGCGAAGTAACTGATGGTGACAGGCCAATGGAGGACGCCAGCAAAGCCTGCCTTGACGATCGACGTCTCCACACCGGCGTCATCGGCGCTCGTCGATGCGGTGCCAATTACGGTGGTTGTCAGCTGCACCGTCTCGCCGCTTTCGAGCCCGTCGTAAGCGCTGAACGACGCGAAATGTTTCCCCGCTCGCGCCATCTCGATGATCCGCACAAGCTGCTCCGTCGGAAACACCACGTCGCTCGCCAGCTCCAGAGCTTTCGGAGCCGGTTCGGTCAACTTTACGGTGACGCCGTCCGGATTTCGTTGTGCTTTACCGACGGCGGCCTCGCTCACCTCGCCGTCATCATAGGTCTTGTTGTCGAAGTCGAAACGCCCGTCGCTGCTTTCGAACGTCTTTGAGCGCGAATCGGTAACCTGGCGTTCGCCCTCACCGTCGTCGACCTCTGTGACGAAACGAGTGGTCGTGGTGTACCCGGTGCAAACCGATCCCGAAAACTCAGTAACCAGCCGGCCCTTCATCATTGCCAGGTCCGGCGCATCCTTTGCTGGATCGAGGACAAGATCGTGGATCGCGCGGTATGTCGCGAGCCCGACTCCAGTCCCGGCAAAAACCGGCGCTGTGGATAAAACGAGCGCAAAAGCCGAGAGGCGCCACAGCGCGTATTTCAATTTCGGAACCAATCGACGCCCCTTGCGGCCACGGGTGTTTTGCGCGAAACAGCGCCTGTCCAATGTCGGGCGAACCGGGGGCAAGCGCAATGCCGGAAACTGCGGAATCGCGTCTGAAAGCGCTGGGCATTGAACTTCCGGCCGTCCCCGCACCTGCCGCGAACTACGTTCCTTCGGTGCGGGTTGGCAATCTTCTTTTCATCTCGGGCCAGGTGTCTATTGGCGGCGGCCAAAAGTTCGTCGGCAAGGTTGGCCGCGACCTGACCGTTGAGGAGGGCCAGAAGGCGGCGCGCGTCTGCGCCATTAACCTTCTCGCCAACATGAAGGGCGCCCTCGGCAGCCTCGATAACGTGGCGCGCGTGGTGAAGCTCACCGGGTTCGTCAACTGCATGCCGGAATTCGAGGACCCGCATAAGGTCATCAACGGCTGTTCCGATCTCATAACCGACGTGCTTGGGGCGCGGGGCAAGCATGCGCGCTCCGCCATCGGCATGGCATCGCTGCCACTCGGGGCCTCCGTCGAGGTCGAGGTGATCGTCGAAGTTGCCTGAAGCATCATGGCCGCCCCCGGCTGGCTGACCGCACGGCCGATCGCCCACCGCGGCTATCACGATGCGGCGGCCGGGCGCGTCGAGAATACGCTCGCCGCGGCTGAAGCGGCGATCGACCACAACTTCGCAATCGAGTGTGATCTCCAGCACACCGCAGACGACCGGCCGGTCGTCTTCCACGACCACACCCTCGACCGCCTGACGAGGGCGAGCGGGCCGATCGAACGGAAGTCGCTCGCCGAATTGCGCAGCATGCGCTTTCAAACAGGCGACGCGGTGATCCCGACACTGGAAGATTTGCTCGATTTGGTCGATGGCCGCGTGCCTCTCATCATCGAGATGAAGAGCCGCTTCACCGGCGACCGGCGTCTCGAAGCTGCGGCAGCCACCGTCCTATCGACATACACCGGGCCAGTCGCGGTCATGTCGTTCGACCCTGCGTCGATGACTGCCATGCGCCGCCTCGCCCCAAACCTTCCCCGCGGAATGCTGGCGGACCGATTCACGGCGGCCGATTGGCCAACGCTGCCCTTGCCCGCCCGCATGGCAGGCGCCTCGATGTTGGCTGCCGCCGTGGTCCTGCCGAGCTTCGTAGCGTATGGCGTGAAGGCCCTTCCCGCCTCGCCGCCGTTGGCGCTTCGCCATTTCTTTCATTTGCCGCTGCTGACCTGGACGGTGAGAACCGCCGAGGAGCGGGCGACTGCAAAAGCATGGGCCAACCAGATCATCTTCGAGGGGTTCGACCCCGACGCCGCGTGACTTGCGCAAGCCGGCGAGCGGCCTAGATTCACATACGAGCCGGCGCCCACGAACTCGAGCATGCCCCTTGGCCGCGAAGACTTCGGCAAATGCGACCTTTCGCGTCGTCAGCTCTCTGAGCGAGATCAAACGCGCCGACTGGGACGCCATCGCGAACCCTCCCGGACAGCCTTACAACCCCTTCCTCTCGCACGACTTTCTGTGGTCGCTCGAAGAGTCCGGTGCTGCAACGCGCAAGACCGGCTGGCTTGGCCAGCACCTCGTTCAGGATGGCGCTGACGGGAAGCCGCGGGCGATCATGCCCTGCTACCTCAAATCTCACTCCATGGGCGAATACGTCTTCGACCACGGCTGGGCCGAGGCGCTCGACCGCGCCGGCGGGCAGTACTATCCGAAACTGCAGGCGAGCATCCCTTTTACGCCAGTGACCGGCCAGCGGTTGCTGGTCGCGAGCGGCGCCGACGAGGACGAGCAGAAGCGCCTGCTGGCGGTCGCCGGCTCGGAACTCGCGCGCCGCCTCGGCGTGTCTTCGCTGCACGTCACATTCGCGACTGAGGCGGACTGGGAGATACTGGGAGCGATCGGTTATCTGCAGCGGACCGATCAACAATATCATTTCATCAATGAAGGCTACCGCGACTTCGATGACTTTCTCTCGGCGCTCGCTTCCCGGAAGCGCAAGGCGATCAAACGCGAGCGCCGCGACGCACTGACCGGCGGGATCGAGGTCGAGCACCTCACCGGCAAGGACATAACCGAAGCGGCATGGGACGCTTTCTTCCAGTTCTACATGGACACCGGTTCGCGAAAATGGGGGCGCCCTTACCTCAACCGCCGCTTCTTCTCGCTGATCGGCGAACGCATGGCCGACAAGATTCTCCTCGTGACGGCGAAGCGGGATGGCCAGCCGATTGCCGGCGCGCTGAATTTCATCGGCTCGGACACTCTCTACGGCCGCTACTGGGGCGCAGTAGAGGAGCAGCCGTTTCTGCACTTCGAACTTTGCTACTATCAGGCGATTGACTGGGGCATTGCCCACAAACTGAGGTGCGTCGAGGCAGGCGCGCAGGGCGAGCACAAGGTCGCCCGCGGCTATCGGCCGACGACAACCTACTCGGCCCACTGGATTGCCGATCCGGGATTTCGCCGCGCCGTCGCCGACTATCTCAAGACCGAGAGGCGCCAGGTCGCCAAAGACGGCGAGGCACTTGCGGAACTTCTGCCATTTCGCGAGAACGTCTAGACGGACGACAGAGGGGCGACGGGATGACGGCGGCTTACGACACCAACAACATCTTCGCCAAGATTCTCCGCGGCGAAATTCCGTCCACTCGCGTTTACGAAGATGACTCCGTCCTTGCATTCATGGACGTGATGCCGCAGGCGGACGGCCACACGCTGGTCATGCCGAAGGCCGCTTCGCGCAATCTGCTCGACGCCGACCCTGCGACGCTGGCGCCGTTGATGACGGCGGTGCAGAAAGTGGCGCGCGCGGTGAAGGCTGCGTTCAGCGCCGATGGGGTAACGGTTATCCAATTCAACGAACCAGCCGCCGGGCAAACGGTTTTTCATCTGCACGTCCACGTCATCCCGCGCTTCGACGGAGTGCCGCTGAAGCCGCATTCGGGGAAGATGGAGGATACGGCGGTGCTGCAGGCGAATGCTGAGAAGATCCGGAAAGCGTTGGGGTAGCGGCGGCCGTCGTCACTTCTCGGCTGTCATGCCCGCGCAGGCGGGTATCCAGTAACCACTGATGCGACGGCGTGTACTGGGTCCCCGCCTTCGCGGGGACGACAACCAAGAGCATAGCTTCTTCATTCCCGCGACGCTTCCGCATCCGAGTCTTCGTCTCCTTCCACTTCTTCCTTCCCGGTCCGGCCTTCGGCCGTCCTCGGTCTCTTGTCTTCTCCCTCGACGTAAATCGAGGGGGTGGCG
>JAYTZZ010000177.1:0-3599 GCA_043741595.1 Hyphomicrobiales bacterium
GCGGCGTGATTCTGTCACTCGTTATCGGCTCCTTGCCGGCGCTGAAGACCTTCGGGTTCGATTTCCTCACGACCCAGCGCTGGAATCCGGTGACCGAGAAGTTCGGAGCGATTGCGCCGATCTACGGCACGGTCGCCACGTCTTTGATCGCCATGCTTATCGGCGTTCCGGTGAGCCTCGGCATCGCGATCTTTCTCACTGAAATCTGCCCGCACTCTCTACGCCGGCCGATCGGCACCGCCATCGAACTCCTCGCCGGCATCCCGTCGATCATCTACGGCATTTGGGGCCTGTTCGTCTTCGCACCGTTCCTGCAGGTCACGCTTCAGCCTTGGCTTATCGACCTGTTCGGCAATGTGCCCTTCCTGTCGTCGATTTTCGCCGGTCCCCCATACGGCATCGGTGTTTTCACCGCTGGGCTCATCCTTGCGATCATGGTCCTGCCGTTCATCACGGCGATCACACGCGACGTATTTCTCACCGTCCCGCCGGTAGTCAAGGAAGCGGCCTTCGGTCTCGGGTGCACCACGTGGGAGGTTGTCCGCAAAGTCGTGCTTCCTTACACGCGGACAGGCGTCATAGGCGGGGTCATGCTGGGTCTTGGCCGCGCCCTCGGCGAGACAATGGCCGTGACGTTCGTCATCGGTAACGCCCACCGCATCTCGGCTTCGGTTCTGGCGCCGGGCACTACGATCTCTGCCACCATCGCCAACGAATTCAACGAGGCGACGGGCGAACTCTACACATCCTCGCTTATCAGCCTCGGGTTGATCCTGTTTGTCATCACGTTCATCGTGCTCGCCGCCGCTCGTTTCCTGCTCATGCGCCTCGACAAGAGGGCCGGCACATGAAGTCGATGGCCCTCTACGCTCGCAGGCGCCGCCGCGGCTGGATCGCGATGGCGTTGTCGGCCGCTGCCACCGCATTCGGCGCGATCTGGCTCTTTCTCATCCTCGGCACCTTGATCTGGAACGGCGCCGGCGGATTGTCGCTTGAGGTCTTCACAGCCAATACGCCGCCCCCGGGCAGCGCCGGCGGTCTCGCCAACGCCATCGTCGGCAGTCTGATGCTCACCGTCTTCGGCGTCGCTATCGGGGCTCCGGTAGGCATCCTCGCCGGCACGTTCATGGCGGAATACGGGCGCTACTCGCCGCTCACGTCGGTCATCCGTTTCATAAACGATATCCTGCTGTCCGCGCCTTCGATCGTCGTCGGCCTGTTCGTTTACGAGATCGTGGTCGTCCCCATGGGGCATTTTTCTGCCTGGGCGGGCGGCATCGCCCTGGCGATGCTGGTCATCCCGGTCGTAGTGCGCACGACAGAGGATATGCTCCTCCTCGTTCCGAATTCCCTCCGCGAAGCCACTGCCGCGCTTGGCGCGCCGCGCTGGAAGATGATCGTCGGCGTCGCCTATCGCGCTGCCCGTTCCGGCATCCTCACCGGCATTCTGCTGGCGATCGCTCGTATCACCGGCGAGACGGCGCCGCTCCTCTTCACCGCGCTCTCCAATCAGTTCTGGAGCCTCAACCCGAATGCGCCGATGGCGAATTTGCCCGTTACCATCTTCCAGTTTGCGTTGAGCCCCTACGCCGAGTGGCAACAGCTGGCGTGGACCGGTGCGCTCATAGTCACCTTCGCCGTGCTGACGCTGAACGTCGTCGCCCGGCTCCTGTCGAACATCGGAACGTCAAAATGATCGACGCCGCAGTCGCTCCCACTCCCGCGACCGTCAGCCTGAAGACTGCCGTCAGGACCTCATCGGACGTTGGTACGGCGCCGCCCAAGATTGCCATCAAGAATCTGCGCTTCTACTACGGCGATAACCTGGCGCTGAAGGGAATCAACGTGCCGCTGGCCGAGCGTCAGGTCACCGCGTTTATCGGGCCGTCCGGTTGCGGCAAGTCCACGCTCCTCCGCGTCCTGAACCGCATGTACGACCTTTATCCGCGCCAGCGGGCCGAAGGGGAGGTGATCCTCGACGGAGAGAACATCCTGAACCCCGCGCAGGACCTGAACCTCCTCCGCTCCAAGGTCGGCATGGTCTTCCAGAAGCCGACGCCCTTTCCAATGACGATTTTCGACAATATCGCCTTCGGTATTCAACTCTATGAGCGCGTCTCCCGCTCTGAGCTTGCCGATCGTGTCGAAGCGGCGCTTACCCGGGCGGCACTGTGGGGCGAGGTTAAAGACAAGCTAGGCGCCAACGGGCTTAGCTTGTCAGGCGGCCAGCAACAGCGCCTCTGCATCGCCCGCACCATTGCCGCTAAGCCGGAGGTCGTTCTCCTCGACGAGCCCTGCTCGGCGTTGGATCCGATCTCAACTTCAAGGATCGAGGAACTGATTGACGAGCTGAAAGCTGAATACACCATCGTCATCGTCACCCATAACATGCAGCAGGCGGCGCGCGTGTCTGATCGCACAGCGTTCATGTATCTGGGCGAGTTGATCGAGTTCGATGAGACCGACAAGATGTTCACCGCTCCAACCGAGCGGCGCACGCAAGACTACATCACCGGCCGTTTTGGTTGACGGCAGCAGGAAGCGATCACGATGGCCGAACATATTGTCACCTCCTTCGACGATGAACTGAACGGGCTGGCGCAACGGATCGCCGAGATGGGCGGCCTCGCCGAGCAGCACGTCGCCGATTCGATCGCCGCCCTCGTCAACCGCGACATCGAGAAGGCGCAGCGGGTCATCGCCGCCGACGAACGCATCGACAAGCTGCAGCGTGAGATCGAGGAAAGTGCCGTCCTGATGATCGCCCGCCGCCAGCCTATGGCCCGCGATCTCCGTGAGATCATGGTCGCGATCCACATCGCCAATGACCTCGAACGCATCGGCGATCTTGCCAAGAACACGGCGAAGCGCGTTATCGCCATCGAGAACAACTTCGGCTCGCAGCGCCTTGTCGCCGGCGTCGAGCACATGGCGGAACTCAGCCTTACCCAGCTCAAGGAAATCCTCGATGCTTTCGCCAGTCGCGACCTCGCCGCCGCGCACTCCGTCTGGGAGCGCGACAACGAGATCGATGCCATGTACACGTCGCTCTTCCGCGAGCTTTTGACCTACATGATGGAAGATCCGCGCAACATCACCTTCTGCACGCATCTTCTGTTCTGCGCCAAGAACATCGAGCGCATAGGCGACCACGCCACCAACATCGCCGAGAACTTGCACTACCTGATCACCGGTGCGGCCCTTACTGACGCGCGGCCGAAGCAGGACACGACGAGCCTGACTTCCGTCCCCTACAAAGAAACCTAACCGTTGGCGCGAGCGCCCATGACCCCGAAGGTGATGATCGTGGAGGACGAGGAGGCGCTCTCCTTGATGCTCCGCTACAATCTTGAAGCCGAGGGCTACGCGGTTGACACGGTCGAGCGCGGCGACGACGCCGAGACGCGTCTGCGTGAGAGCGTCCCCGATCTTCTGCTTCTCGATTGGATGCTGCCGGGCATTTCCGGCATCGAGCTCTGCCGGCGCCTGCGCTCGCGCGAGGCGACGCGGACGCTGCCGATCATCATGCTCACCGCTCGCGGTGAGGAGACCGAGCGGGTGCGCGGTCTTGCCACCGGCGCCGACGACTATGTCGTCAA
>JAYTZZ010000178.1:0-3588 GCA_043741595.1 Hyphomicrobiales bacterium
TCCACGACCTGGCCGATCCAACTGTCCACGTAGGCGATCTCTCCCGCGTAAGGGTCGTCCGCGTAGGTCGATGCGAAGGGCGGCGGCGGCTCGAAAGGAAGATGAGCGTCGTAATAGTGCAGGAAAAGAAAAAACGGTTTGTCGGCGTGTTGATCCAGCCACGCCATGGCGGGGCGGCTGACAGCTTCCGCCGATCGCTCCGCGGGGAACGATGTCGTCTCGCTTGTTTTCGTAAAGTGCGCGTCGTACGTGTCGAACCCTTGGCGGAGCCCGAACTGAGCATCGAGCGGGAACCCGCCCACGAAGGCCGCCGTTTTGAAGCCGGCGTCTCGAAGCGTCTCGGCGAGCGTGACGCTGGCTTCGCTGAGTGCCAACCCGTTGTTCAACCGGACGCCGTGGGTCGGTGGATAAGTCCCGGTGAGCATCGAGCTATGTGCTGGAGTCGTCAGGGGGACGGGGGTCAACGCTTCTTGGAACAGGACGCCGTCCCGGGCAAGCGCGTCGATATGGGGGGTCGTCTCCCGCTTGTAGCCGTAACAGCTCAAGCGATCCGCGCGACACGTGTCGATGCTGATGAGGACGACATTGCGGACGCCGTCGATACGAGCGGAATGGGAGTAATGATTCCAGCCTGCCCACCCGGCGCCGATCGCCAAGACCAGCACCGGCACGACGAGCCGCAATCGAGTCGCGTACGACGACATCACGCGGCTGCTAGGCGGGCTTACCGGCCCCGCCGTCGGCGCGTGCCTCCGCTTCGGTCGTGGCCGCTTCGGTCTTCGCCTGCGCCAGGCGGGCCACGTCGATACCGAACTGGTCCTTCAGCATCGCGAGCATGGCGGTCATGCCGCCACCGACGGTCCCCATGACCTTGCCGATGCCGCCACCCGCGCCCCCGCCGTTGCCTATCTCGATGATGTTGATCTTGTCGATGCCGGCGAGCTGTGTGGCAAATGCCTGCGCCAGCTCGGGCATCTTTTCGACGAGCATGTTCAACACCGCGGCCTCGTTGAAGTTCTTCCAAGCCTCGGATTTCTTCTGGAGCCCCTCCGCTTCCGCGAGGAGCTTCTTCTTGATGACCTCGGCCTCGGCCTCGCCGACGGCCAACACCTTGGCCGCCTCGGCGCGCCCCACTCGTTCGATCTTCGCGGCCTGGCCGGCGCCCTCGTACTCGAGTTCTTTCTGCGTCGCCTCAGCCTTGATGATCGTGGCCTGTTTTTCGCCTTCGGCGCGGAGGATCGCGGCCTGTCGCTCGGCTTCGGCGGGCTTGACGACCGTGGCCTGGAGCTCTTTTTCCTTACGAAGCGCTTCCTGCTCTTGGACGAGGACTTCCTGCGCCTTGCGGACTTGGTCGATGCGTGTTTCCTGCTCGGTGACCTTTTGCTTGGCGATGGCGGTGGCCAGCGGTCCGGATTGTTGCGCTTCCGCCTGCTTGCCTTGCACCGTGGCGTTGAACTCGGCCTGTCTCGTTTCCTTGTCGCGCAGAGACTGCGCGATCGTGACGTCGGCCTCGTACCGCTTTGTTTTTCCTTCCTGGTCCGCGTTCGCCGACTGGATCATCGCGTCGCGTTGAGCCAGCGCCTCGCCGATGACTGCGTCCCGCTTCACTTCTGCGGTTCGCTTTTTCCCAAGGGCGTCGAGATACCCTTCGTCGTCGCTGATTTGCTGGATCGTGAGGATGTCGATGTTGACGCCCATCTTCTTGAGATCGACGGCCGCCTCGAGGGTCATCTTCTGGGCGAACGCCTGGCGGTCGGCGTTAATCTCCTCGACCGTCAGCGTGCCGAGGATCGCCCTCAAGTGGCCTTCGAGCGTGAGGAAGATGACGCCCTTGATCTGGTCGACGGTCATGCCGAGGAATCGCTCGGCTGCCGAGCGTAGCGACATGTCGTCGCCAGCGATCTTGACGTTGGCGACCGCTTCGACGGTGACCGGCACCCCTTCTTTGGTGTAGGCACGCTGAATCTTGAGAGGAATCGAGATGACGTTGAGAGAAAGATACGCCACCTGTTCGAGCACCGGCACGCGCAGCGCGGCGCCGCCTCGCACCACCCGGAAGCCGACCTTCGAGCGTACGCCGTTCTCGTCGATGAGCGTCTGTTTCCGCCCGTAGAAGATGGCGACCTGGGACGGAGGGACCTTGATGTAGTTGCGGGCGAACAGCGCCATCGCGGCGAAGATCCCGAGAAGGCCGAGCAAGACGGCGAAGGCAATCGTAACGGCCGAGAAACCACCTGCGAGACTGCTCACAGCGAACCCCCCGGAGCCTGCGTGTTCGCCCGCTCCACGATGATCGAATCTCCCCGCAGCGCTCTGATGACGACCTCGGCGCCCACCGCGATCGCGGCGCCGTCTTGCGAGCGGGCGATCTGCGTCGTGCGCTCGCCGCCGTACTCGAGCGTGACTTGGCCCATCCCTCCCTGGGGAATGCCGACGCTCACCTCACCGGTTTTGCCGACGAGCCGCGCCATGTGCACCTCGCTGCTGGCCTGTTGGGCGTAGAGGACCTTTGCGAACTGGTAGACGAGCCCGGACATTACGGCTCCCGTGACGACCCCGCACCCGGCTGCCGCGGGATGCGACAGCCCGTAGTAGCGGGCGACGATGCCGCCGACGCCGAACGCGGTCAGGAACGACGCCATGATCCGGGCGCTGAAGACCCCGGGACCTCCCTCGTGGCCGCCGACATCGCCGTGGTCCCCGACGTGGAGTTCGTGATCGCCGCCGAAAAGATCGCCGACGAACAGCATCACGAGGAGGAAGAGCAAACCGAAGGCGCCGATGGCCGCGTAGATGAGCATGCCTGACGCTACCTTCGTGTCATCCCCGTTGTCAATCCAGCGCTGAGTGGAGCGTCATGGCGCTCGGACACCACGCGTGAGTCCAAGGACCCGGAATACGTCCGCTGTCGGCATGTTGCCACGCGTTGTCACGAAAACGTAATCGCGCGTGAAGGTGTTTTCCACCGGATCGCCGGTTGCTTGGGGAGATCACGGACCGTAGCTTTGTGGAGGTGTCCTCTGGGCGCCTTGGAGGGCAGAGGTGGGACCGGGACAGGAACAGATCCAGGCGCGGAGGGAGATCTCCGAGCATCGGCGGCAGGCGGGCTTCACACTCGTGGAGACCTTGCTCGCCCTCTTCCTGATCGCCCTCGGGCTCCTTTCGGCAGCGCCGATGTTCATTTACGGGGTGAAGGTCACAGCGGCTTCGGCCGATGTCGGAACGCTCAGCGCGGGCGCCGTGAAAAAGCTCGAGACGTTGAGGCAAGCGACATTCTCCACGATCACGGCAGGCGGCAGTCTGAGTTCCAACGTCGCGGGGTTCTCCGACACGAGCGATCCGGCGTTCACCCTGCGATGGCAAATCACCGACGACGCGACGCCGCCCAAAAAAAAGACGATCACGATCGTGGCGATTGCAAAGCGAAGGACCACCTCCGGTGCGCAGAAATCGGTGCAGTTCATGTCGCTGAGGGCCGCATGAGCGGACGGCGCGGCGCCGAGAGCGGCTTGACGATCGTCGAGATGCTGATCAGCCTCGTCCTGCTCCTGTTCGCCACGACGGCGATGGCCACCTACTTGATCCAGA
>JAYTZZ010000179.1:0-3587 GCA_043741595.1 Hyphomicrobiales bacterium
ACGGGTGCCGGCAAGCCGAGGGTGATGATACCGATGTCGGCGAGGAATACCGCCATGGCCATCGAGGCGAGCGGCGTCGGCAGGAGGATGATGCGGCCATGGGCGAGCCAGGCGGCGAGGCCCGAGCCGACGGCGATGCCAACAGAAAAGACGGCGAGGAACACGGTCACCACCGGCTCTGAGCCGCCGAGCGTGTTCTTCACGAGGGACGGCAGGAGGGCGACGACCACGATACCAGCCGCCCAGAACCAGGCGACCATCAGTCCGGTCCGCCAGATGGCCGTGTCCGCCCACGCGTGTCTGACGAGGCCGATGGTGGAGCGTGCGATGTTCCAATCGACGACGAGATGCGGCGCGCCTTCTCCGGTTGGCGGGATGGCGCGGCTCGCCAGGTAGCAGAGCGCGGCAAAACCCATGACAGCGACGGCGAAGACGACCGAGCTACCGCCCCCGGCACCGGCAAGGCCGGCGAAGATCGTCCCGAGCAGGATGGCGAGAAAAGTGGCGCCTTCGACAAGCGCGTTTCCGGCGGGCAGCTCCTCACGGGCAAGGTGATCCGGGAGGATGCCGTACTTGATCGGACCGAAGAGGGCGGCGATCAGCCCGAACAAAAAGACGGCCAAGAAGAGGACAGGGACCGAGTGTATCGCGAAACCCACGACCGCGACGGCAGCCGCGCCAATCTCGGTCAGCTTCAGGCGTTGGCCGACCAGCGCCTTGTCGTGGCGGTCGGCGATCTGTCCGCCGAGGCCAGAGAGGAAGAAAAAGGGAACGATGAAGAGCGCGCTTGCCAGCGTCACCAGAACCCCGGCGTGCGCCGGATCGACACCTGTCCCGACGCCGTAGAGGATCAGGAACACCAGTGCGTTCTTCAAGAAGTTGTCGTTGAACGCAGAAAAGAACTGGGTCCAGAACAACGGCGCAAAGCGCCGGGTGGTGATCAGCGAGCGGAACATATCTTCCTCCGCGGACAGCGTGTCTTCCCGGTCGGCCCGACGTCAGTCGCAAGGGCCGTTCAGCGCAGGCTTGCCAACAGGGTTCCCACCGGTCCGGGAAGGCTTCCGGTCTCAACGGCGACATTGGCAAAGACCTTGCCGGCGATCTCGGCCGGCCATGCGGAGGTCATGATCAAGTAGGCAGCGCAGACGGCAGCCACCGCGAGGCCAAGGCGGATGACGAAGTTCCAGTTGCCGGTCTTGTGCCCCGGTTCCCCAGCATGGCGCCCGATTTCCTCCCGACCTGTCTCTATCATCAATTGCATGTCCAGTCCTCCCAGTCGGCCCGCGAGCCCGGTTACGTCTTGCGTGAACGACGTTCATATTGCATATACGTGAACGATGTTCAAGAACTATTTTGAACATCGTTCCAACCGGAAAATTGAAAGACTGTTGCAGTCCGTGTGTAGTTCACCCTTGGAGGAGCCGCGGTTCCGCCATTTCTGGGCCGCGAAGGGTGGTTTGGTGACGATTTGCCTTGCCGTGATCGCGCCACTTGTGGCACATCCATTGAACATCGTTCAGAGATAGGTGATTTCTCGTG
The DNA here is from genome assembly GCA_043741595.1 of Hyphomicrobiales bacterium. Lineage (GTDB taxonomy): Bacteria > Pseudomonadota > Alphaproteobacteria > Rhizobiales > Kaistiaceae > DASZQY01. The sequence goes on from JAYTZZ010000179.1 coordinate 1,540, forward strand.
GTCAAACTGCCGAAGAGACCCAAAGCCGAATCGGCCGCGGGCCGAACGCCTCGCGCGACCGAACGGCGTCAGGCGCTGAGAATTAGCCTGATCGAGGCCGCCGAGAAGGCGATCAGCGCGAATGGGATCAAAGGGCTCAACGCCCGCGACCTCGCGAGCGAGGTCGGCTGTTCACTGGGAGCGATCTACAATGTCTTCCCCCACCTCGACGCGATCATCTTCGAGGTCAATTCACGCACCCTGGCGATGTTCGAGGCGTTTGCCGCCAGGCGTGGCCGAGCGGCGTGGAACGGTACCGGCGGGGACGCCGCAGTCGTAGGCCTTATCGGCCTCGCCGCGGCGTATCTCGACTTCGCCGTGTCGAACCAGCCGCGCTGGCGAGCGCTATTCGAACACCGTGTGTCGGTGCCAGGGGGATTGCCTGAGTCCTATCTCGCCGATCAGGCGCGTCTCTTTACACTGGTCGAAAAGCCGCTCGCCGCACTCCGTCCCGACCTCGACGAGAAGCGGCGCATGCTCTTCGCCCGCACGATGTTCTCGGCCGTCCACGGCATCGTCAGCCTGAGCCTCGACTCCAAGCTCGTTTCGTTGCCGGTGGTCGTGCTCGGTGATCAGCTCCGAGCGTTTGTCGGCGTCCTCGGCAGCGGCTTGCAAGCGGACGATGGCGCACTCCGGCGCTCGCCACCGGTGCGGAAGTCACGTCGCGCTTAAGTGCGCGCTTCCCCTGGCAACGCCCTTGACCTTGCGGATCAGCACCGTTCCCAGAACGAAATAGACGAACGCCATCCCGAGCAGCACCGTGTAGCCGAGCGTCGGCTGGCCGCTGGCCTTGCCGACGCGCTGGAAGTTGTCGAGGAGCGCGCCGCCGATGGGCGTCGCCAGCACCTGCGGCAGTGTGAACGCAACGTGCCAGACGCCCATGTCCTTGGCGTAGTCGTCCTCGCTCGGCAGCACGTCGCTCGCGAGTGCCCAGTCGACTGCCTGATAGGCCCCGAAGCCGAGGCCGAAAACGATTCCCATCAAGACAGCCAGCTCGAAACGATGGGAGAAGATCAGCCCGGCAACGACGAGGGCCTGCAGGGCGCCGCTGATATAGACCATTGGCTTCCGCCCGTGGCGGTCGGAAAGTTTTCCGGCGACCAGCGAACTCACGATCGCACCGACCAAGAGTGCCAAGATGAAGAAGGACGTTGCGGCCGGTGCGTTGTCGGCCAGCGTGATGCCGAAGAAGGTGTACGGGTAGCTCTCCCTGCCGCCGGCGACCACATCCTTCATATAGAACTGCAGAAACTCCTGGACCGTGAACAGCCCGAGCGTCATCAACAGCCGCGTCCAGAAGACCCAGGCGAAGTCGCGCGATTTGAACGGCTGGATGAGACCGCGCAGGAACGTGCCCCAGCGGAACGGGGGCAGGGCGGGTGGTTCCGGCTCCTTGACGGTCAATACCGTACCGAGAGTGCCCAGCACCATGATGATTGCGATGGCGAGATACGCGCCTCTGACGCCGCCGATCAGTGGCAACACCAGTCCGGTTACGCCGCCGACGAAACTGCCCAGCATCAGCATCAGGCCAAGCCAGCCGCTTGCCGAACCGCGCTGCTCGCGCGGAACCACGTCCGGAATGAGCGCCGAGTAGGGCGCTGTCGCCACGTTGCTGAACAATTCGATCCAGATGAATGCGGCGACGTACGCGGGCAGGGCGGAGGGCACACTTGGGATGAATGCAAGCGCCAGGAGGCCGATCACATTGCCGATTGTGCCAATCACCAGGAAAGGTATTCGCCGTCCCCATCGGGTTCGCACTCGGTCGCTCCACGCGCCGAAGAGCGGCGCCGCGACCATCGACACCAGCGCGCCGGCGAGTAGAATCTTGCCAAGTGTGGTGCCCTTGAACTCGGCCCCACCCATCGCTTCGGCTTGCAGCGGCAAGAGCGTGATCAGAATCGCCGCCCAGTGAGCGTTGGTCGCGAACCAGTAGAGGCTCAAGGCGGCTTGCCGCGCTCCGGACAAGTGAGGTCGCATCAACGGTCCCCCGAGCTGCAGCTCCA